>NZ_JBEOVG010000174.1:0-6124 GCF_040295345.1 Actinosynnema sp. NPDC002837 | reverse complement strand
CTCCACGCGATGCGCCTGCCTTTTTTCGCCTCCCCCCCCCGCCGCGCGGGGCCGCGACCGCAATTCGGGGGGCGCCCCGTCGCCGTGCGGGCCACACTCGCCCGAATGGCAGATTCTTTCGAGGACCCGGACCTGGCCGCCTACTACGACCTGATCAACCAGTTCGGCGACGACGACCGCTTCTACCTGGAGCGGGTGCTGGCCGCGGACGCCGTGCTCGACGTGGGCTGCGGCACGGGCACGCTGCTCAAGGCCGCCCGCGCCAGTGGGCACACCGGTCGGCTGGTGGGGCTCGACCCGGCCGAGGGCATGCTCCTGCAGGCGCGGCGCGACCCGGGCGTGGAGTGGGTGCGCGGCGACCTCGGCACGGTCGCGTTCGACGGTGAGTTCGACCTGGTCGTGATGACCGGTCACGCGTTCCAGATCTTCCTCACCGACGACGAGGCGCGCGCCCAGTTCACCGCGATCCGGCGGGCGCTCAAGCCGGACGGGCGGTTCGCGTTCGAGACCCGCAACCCCGGCGCGCGGGCGTGGGAGCGGTGGACGCCCGAGAACGGCACCGACATCGTCGGCCCCGACGGCGAGCGGGTGCGCGTCGAGCACTTCGTGGAGAGCGTCGAGGACGGGCTCGTCACGATGACCGAGACGTTCAGCAGCCCGGACTGGCCGCACCCCCGCGTCGACCGCGGCACGCTGCGGTTCACCGACGCCGACCACCTCGACGCGCTGCTGCGCGAGACCGGCTTCGACGTGGCCGAGCGCTACGGCTTCTGGGACCGCGCGCCGCTCACCCACACCAGCCGCGAGATCATCACGATCGCACGACCAGGTCCGCTCCCGGCAGGCGACCGTCGCTGACGACCAGCGCGCCGGCCGCCCGCACCAGCGGCAGCACGGCGGACAACGCCTGGTGCGCCAACGACTCCCCGGTCGGCAGGGCCGGTTCCACGGCGTGCAGGCCGTGCCGCTCCACCGCGGACAGCTCCGGCAGGCCGAACGTGACGTCGTGCAGCAGCAGGCGGACCCCCATGCCGCCCAACGCGACCAGGTTGTCCTCCACCGCGTCCAGGTCCTCGGCCGGTGCGGACAGGCACCGCGCGGACAGGCTCAGCCACAGCAGCTCCGGCGGCAGCCCCGAGGAGCGCAACGCCTCGGCGACCGGCGCGGTCAGGTCCGGGTCGCGCGACTGGTCCGGCGACAGCCGCACGAGCACCGGCAGCCCTTCGGCCGCGGCGAAGGCGCACGCCTCGTCCAGCACCCACTCGGCCAGCTGGCCGCTGAGCCCGAGCTCGTCGGCGAACCGCAGGCACTCCTCGTGCGACACCGGGCCGTACTCCGCCTCGTGCCACCGCAGCCGGGCCGCCACCGCGACCCGTTCGCCGTCCCGGTCGACCGGCGGGTAGTCCAGCGCGATCTCGCCGTTCTGCAACGCGCCGGGCATGGTCGCCACCAGCGACAGCCGGGCGCGGTCGCGGGCGTCCCGCCCGGCGTCGTAGATGCCCCACTGGCCCTTGCCGCCGCTCTCCGCGCGGCGCAGGGTGCTGTGCGCCTGCCGCAGCAGCGCCATCGCGTCGGACCCGCGCGCCGACGTGCGCACGAATCCCATGCCCGCGGACACGCCGACGCCGTGCCCGGCCAGCCGCACCGGCTCGACCAGCGCGGCCTCGATCGCCTCGGCCAGCGCGGGGATGCCCGGCGTCGTGGGCGAGTCCTCGATCAGCACGACGAACTCGTCGCCGCCGATGCGCGCGACCGTGGCGTTCTCCTCCTCCGCCACCACCGCGGTCAGCCGCCGTGCCACGACCCGGAGCAGCTCGTCGCCCGCCTCGTAGCCGAGGCCGTCGTTGACGATGGCGACGCCGTCCACGTCCAGGTAGCACAACGTGATCGAGCCCGGCCGGCCCAGCGCCTGCTCCAGCCTGGGCAGGAAGCTCTGCCGGTTCGGCAGCCCGGTCAGCACGTCGTGCAGGGCCTGGTGGCGCAGGTAGTCGCGCAGCACCCGCTGCTCGGTGGTGTCCTCGACCACGGCGACGTGCCAGCGCGGCCGGCCGTCGGCGTCGCGCACCACCGACAGCGCCACCTCGGTCCACATCGGCTCGCCGGCCGCGTCGGTGAACCGGCGCTGCGTCCTGACCTCGTCCGCGGCGGACGGCGTGGCGGTGAACAGGGTCGCCAGCTCCTCCGGCGGCAGCATCGCCTCCAGCGCCGGGTTGGCGCCCACCAGCGCGCCGCGGGCGTCGAAGATCGCGATGCCCGCCGTGGAACCGACGAAGACCTGCCGGAACAGCTCCGGCAGCGCCCACGCCTCGACCGCCGTGGGAGCGCTTCCCCCGGCGGTGGTGACGCGGACTGGCTCGGTCATGGGTGGGTGTGCGGCGGTGGGTGAAGATCAGGTCACCGCGCATCTTCCGGACCCGTGGCCACCGGCGTCAAGGTTTCACCGGATCGGGTTAAACACACACCCAGTCGGTCATCACCGTCGTGCCGCCGACCTCGCAGCGGAACCGGACGGGTCCCGACGGCGGCGGGCCGAGCAGGAACATGCCCAGCTCGTCCAGCTCCGCCTCCTCCACCGGCCCGGTCGCGGTGACGAGCGCGACCCGGCCCGGCCCCGCCGGCAGCACCTGGCCCGCGACACCCGCCTCGGTCACCTCGACCTGCACCGACACGCCGTCGGCGTCGAACACGAGCTGCCGCGCGGTCTGCGTCGCCCGCGCCCGGCCCGCCAGCTCCGCGTCCAGCACGGAGTCGTAGCTGGTCAGGGCGATCAGCTCGGCGTCGACCGTGCGCCACGCGAACGCCGCCCGCGCGGCGTCGAGCAGGTGCTCGGGCACGTCGCGCTCCTCGGCGAGCGCCTCGCCGAGCTCGCGCAGCAGCACCTCATCGCTTTCCCACCCCGGATCGTCCCTCAACACCGACCACACCTCCTCCGCCCACCGGCCGCGGCTCGACCAGCTTCAGCACCGCGGGAGTCTTGCGCAACTTCTCCAGGCACCTGATCCGGGTGGGTCCGATGCTGCCCACCGGCATCGCCAGCTGCTCGGCGAGGACCGCGTAGCTCGGCGGCGGGTCGGCCATGAGCCTGGCCAGCAGCACCCGGCACGGCTCCGACAGCGAGCGGAATCCCTCGCGCAGCGCCTGCCGCCGCTGGGCGGCCTCCAGCTCCTCGTCCAGGTCCGCGACCGCGTCGTCCGGGCTCGCCGGCTCGTCCTCGGACCGCGGGTCGTACGGCAGGGTGCGCTGCTGGACCCGCAGCACCCGCAGGCACTCGTTGCGGGCGGTCGTGGCGATCCAGCCGGGCAGCGCGTCCGCCTCCCGCAGGTTGCCCAGCTGCTCCACGAGCCGCAACCACACGGTCTGGTGCACGTCCGCCGCGTCCGCGTGCCGCAACCGGTGCCGGTGCACCACCGCCAGCACCAAGGGCGAGAAGCGCGCGACGATCTCGTTCCACGCGCGCTGGTCGCCCTCCGCCGCCGCGCTCACGAGCGCGCCGATCGGCGAAGCAGGGGTCACGTCCCCTCCTCTGGTCCAGGGGATGCTGCGCCTCCGCCCCGGTCTGCGCCGGCGCGGACCCCAGCCGGGTCACGGACTTCGGATTCTTCGCTGCCACACACTACGGAGTCGCGACCGGGTCGCGAGATACAGCGTTGACGGCTGCTGCTTCGCCGGTGGCGGCCCGGTCGCCTGGAAGCCGACCTCGCGAGGCGTCGGGCCGGGTCCACGTGATCGGCCTACTCGACCAGCACCCCGTAGCCGGGGAAGAACTCCGGTCGCCCGACCAGCAGGTGGTCGCGGGCCTGGACGGCGGTCAGGCCGCGCTCGGTCATCGTCGCGGCGATCCGCCCGGCCACGTGCGGCGCGGCGAACGAGGTGCCCAACCAGTAGGCGAACCGGTCGAAGACGTCCACCGGCAGGCCCGGCAGCTCCCACCGGCCCTTGAGGAACGTGCTGGTCCGGTTGCCGACCGCGCACGCGTCGACCCAGTGCCCGTGGTTGGCGTAGCAGGCCGGCGCACGGCTGCCGTCGCGCTCCTCGGCGACCCCGGACACGGCGACGACGCCGGGCAGCGCCGCCGGCCAACTCGGCCGCGTGGTGCCCTGGTTGCCCGCCGAGGCCACCACGACGACGTCGCGCGGCAGGCCCGCGAGCGCCCGGCGGATCGGTTCGGAGGCGGTGTCGTCCTGGGTGAAGCAGCCCATCGAGATGTTGACGACCTGGACCTTCTCGTCGAACGACGACAGCGCCCGGGCGAACTGCTCCTCGGTGCCGAGACCGTTCGGGTCCAACGCCTTCTCCGGGTCGAACCGCACGCCCGGCGCGGCTTGCCGGACCACGCCCGCGACGAACGTGCCGTGGCCGCCTTCGAGGGCGAACACGTCGGTGTGCCGGTAGGCGGCGTCGACCTCGTCCGCCTTGGGGACGAACGCGTCGCCGAGCCACCGCGGGTGGTCGATCGCGGCGCTCGCCGAGATGCCCGTGTCCACGATGCCGACCACGACGCCGCGGCCGAGGTCGGTGCTCGCCGGGTCCGGGTCCTTCAGCGGCGTGCCGACGCGCGGCGGCTCGCCCGGGTTGCCGTGCATGTTGCCGCCGTGCCCGACGAGCACGTGGTGCGGCTGCACGTACGGCGTGCGCTCGCCGGGCCACTGGGCGGGGTCGCGCAGCAGGCGGACGATCTCCGGGATGTCGTCGGAATCGCGGGCCAGCACCAGCCGGGCCATTCCGGCGAAATCCCGGCCGCGGGAGTTGCCGATGTTGTTCTGCGCGAGTTTCCGGGCGACCCGGTCGACGTCCTCGGGAATGGTCAGCAGCTCACCGGCGACGAAGAGGAATTCCCGGCCGCGCTCGGGGTGGAGGCGGTAGCTCTTGTGGTCGCGGATGGCCTGTTGGAAGGCCTCCTGGTAGAGCCCGGAGCGATTCGATGGTTCGGACACCGAGGCCTCACAGCGACGTCGACGGGTGCCGGGTGTGAGCAAGCTACCACAGCCGACTTGGTAATAAGGTGGGTTCGTGGCAGGGGTTTCCGCCGCCGCAGCGCTGGAAGCCCGGCAGCGGGACCCGCGGGCGGCCATCGAGATCGGCCGGTCCGCGCTGCGGGCGGCGCGGGCTTCCGGCGACGACGAGGAGGCCTCCGCCGCGCAACGCGCGATCGGTCTCGCGTTCCGCGAGTTGCACGAGTTCGACGCGGCGCTGCGCCACTTGCGCCATTCCGTGCGCGTCGCCGAACGGGCGGGATCGGCGCGTTCGGCGGCACTCGCCCGGATGAGCCTCGCGTTCGTGCTGTCGAACACCGGGCGGCACGCCCAGGCGTTGCGCGCGATCAACGCGGCGCTGCCGAACCTGCGCGGCGTGGACGCGGGCAGCGGCCGGATGCAACGCGGCCTGGTGCTGCACTACCTGTGCCGGTACGACGAGGCGTTGCGCGAGTACAACGCCGCGATCGAGGTGGTGCGCCGGTTCGGCGAGCGGCTGGTGGAGGCGCGGGCGCTGAACAACCGCGGGCTGCTGCGCGCCTACACCGGCGGCCTGCGCGCGGCGGACGAGGACTTCGACCGCGCGGCCGCGCTCTACCGGGACCTCGACCAGGCGCTCGCCGTGGCCGACGTGCGGTGGAACGCGGGCATCTCCGCGTCGCGCGCGGGCGACGTGCCGCGGGCGTTGACAATGTTCGCCGAGGCCGAGCGGGAGTACCGGCGGCTGGCGGTGCCGCGGCCCGCGCTGCTGATCAACCGGCTGGAGCTGCTGGTGTCCGTGCCGCTGCTGGAGGAGGCGCGGGCGGCGGCCGACCGGGCGTTGGGCGAACTGGGCGGCGACCTGGTGCTGGCCCGGTCGGAGGCGTTGTTCTACCGGGCCAGGATCGCGTTGCTGGAGGGCGACCTGGACCGGGCCGTGGAGATGGCGGTGGCCGCCCGCAAGGGCTTCCGCCGCGAGAAGCGCGAGGTGTGGGCGGAGGGCGCGCGGCACGTGGAACTGCGCGCGGCCTACCTGAGCGGGCAGCGGACCAGGGCGCTGGTGACGGCGTTGACCCGGGTGGCGGGCCGGCTGGACGCGCTGGGGTGGCGGATGGCGGGCCTGGAGGCCCGGGTCGACGGCGCGCTGGTCGCCCGCGACCTCGGCGACCGCT
>NZ_JBEOVG010000173.1:0-6374 GCF_040295345.1 Actinosynnema sp. NPDC002837 | reverse complement strand
AACCTCACCCAATGGCGCGACTGGACCACCCCCACCCTCACCGACGGCCCCACCAGCACCACCACAACCACCACCACAACCGGCGACACCACCACCACCACCACGACAACGACGACAACGACGACCACCACCACGTCGCAGCAGCCCGGCGGCTGCACGGCGACGGTGTCGTTGAACCAGTGGACGGGCGGTTTCGTCGCCACGGTGAAGGTCACGGCCGGCTCGTCGCCGGTCAGCGGCTGGACCGTCGCCATGACGCTGCCGTCCGGCGCCACGGTCACCAACTCGTGGAACGTCAACCGCAGCGGCAACACCGGCGCGGTGAACTTCACCAACGTCAGCTTCAACGGCAACCTCGCCGCGGGCCAGTCGACCGAGTTCGGCTACCAGGCCACCGGCAGCGGCGCCGGGATGACGCCGACCTGCACGGCCAGGTAGCGGCCACCCGCCCGCTCGCAGTCGGTCAGGGCCCGGTGCGGAGGTCTCGAGCCTCCGCACCGGGCCCTGACCGTGCACGCGGAGCCGCGGGTCACAGCCACCCCGGGATGACAGCGGGGCACGGGAGCGTTCACGCTGGTGGAGATATTTCGGACTGAGGAGTGGAGCGCCACATGGCTACCGTGACCGAGAAGGCCGTCCTCGCGGGAGGGTGTTTCTGGGGCATGCAGGACCTGTTCCGCCGCCACCCGGGCGTCGTCTCCACCCGCGTCGGCTACAGCGGCGGCGACGTCCCGAACGCGACGTACTACAACCACGGCAGCCACGCCGAGGCGATCGAGGTCGTGTTCGACCCGGCCCGGCTGAGCTACCGGCAGATCCTGGAGTTCTTCTTCCAGATCCACGACCCGACGACCCGCGACCGCCAGGGCAACGACATCGGCACGAGCTACCGCTCGGCGATCTTCTTCACCGACGACGAGCAGAAGCGGATCGCGGAGGCGACGATCGCCGACGTGGACGCCTCCGGCAAGTGGCCGGGCAAGGTCGTCACCGAGGTGGCGCAGGCCGGCGACTTCTGGGAGGCCGAGCCGGAGCACCAGGACTACCTCGAGCGCTACCCGAACGGGTACACCTGCCACTACGTCCGACCTGAGTGGCAACTCGGCGAGCGGTGAGCACGACCGTCGAGATCGTGGCGCTGCACGTGTCGTCCGTGCACGCGTACGAGGGACGGCCGGGCGACGGGCCGCGGGCCGACCCCGAGCCGGTCTCGCGCGACCACGTCGTGGTCCGGGCGGGTCTGGGCCTGGTGGGCGACCGCTACTACAACCGGCCCGCGCACCGGACGGCCGCCGTCACGGTCTTCGCCGTCGAGTCGCTGGAGCACGTCACCGGGGGGCTCGGCCTGCACACCACGCCGAGCCCGCTGGTGGTGCGGCGCAACATCGTGCTGCGCGGGTTCGACGTGGACGGGCTCGCGCGGCACGACGTGTTCACCCTCGACTCGGGCGACGGGCCGGTGCGGTTCGAGGCGCACCGGCCCGCGAACCCGTGCGGCTGGCTGGACGTCGTGATCGCGCCGGGCGCGCTGAAGGCCCTGCGCGGCCGCGGCGGCAAACGGTGCGTCCCACTGGACGACGGCGTGCTCCGCCTCGGCCCGGCAACCCTGACCACCTGACCCGCCGGCCCCGGACCGCCGGCCCCGGACCGCCCCACTGCCGACTTAACCCGGCGACCACCACCCTCGGCCCGGCCACCCACCGCACCTCCACCCGCAGGCCCGGCCACCACTACACCCCCGGCCGACAACCCACCGCCCCTGTCACGCAGTCCCGGCGACCAGCCCAGGCCCGGCCCCGCGATCGACCGGCCTCCACCCCAGACCCGGCCACCGCCACACCGACCCGGCCGACCGCACGCTCACTCCGCGGGCCGGCCACCACGCGCGCCGCCCGGCGATCCGTCCCCGCTCACCCCGGCAGGTTCGGCAGGCCCCGGGACCACCGCACGCCCCGCCCGGCGAGCCGCCGCCCGACGCCGACGGCCCAGCGAGCCGCCCAGGAAGCCGCCGGCCGCGAGCACCACCCCGCCGACCCGGGCCAGGCCGACACCCAGCCGGTGGTGGTCGCACACCCGAGCCGCCCACGAGCCCGCGAAGACGACCGTGGCGACGCCGTTCGCGGCGGCGTGGACGACGCCGACGCGCCGCCCACCCCGCCCCGTCGCCGCCCAGTCCGCCCACCCGGTCACCGCGGCGGGCACGGCGCCGAGCAGGCCGAGGCCCACCAGCCGCGTGGCCGCCCGCCGCGACCCCTCGTCCGGGAACCAGTCCAGGAACTGGGCCATGAACCACGCGCCGAACGGCACGTCCTTGACGACGACGTGCAGCGGTATGCCGGTCGCCTCACCGTGCAGCAGGCGGCGCACCGGGTCACGGGCCACCAGCCGTCGGGCGAGCGGATCCGCCGCCTCGATCACGCCGTCCACCGCGTCCGAGCGCTCCAGCCGCTCCACCAACCGCAAGTACGCGTTGGTCCTCTTGGTCTCCTCCACGACCGCTCACATCCCTTCGCAGCACGTCCACGGTACTACGTTCATAGTGCCAAGTCACTATGGCTATAGTGATCGAGTGACGCCCACGAGACAACGAGCGCTGGACGCCGCCATCGACCTCCTCGGCACGCAAGGGCTCCGCGCGCTCACCCACGCCCGCGTCGACGAGCGCGCCGGGCTGGCGAAGGGGTCCACGTCGAACTACTTCCGCACCCGCCAGGCGCTGCTGACCGGTGTCGTCGGCCGGCTCGCCGAACTCGACCTGACGCAGGTCGGCATCGCCTTCGCGCCCACGAGCCCCGCCGAGCTGGTCGACGCGCTGTGCCTGGCGTTCGAGCACCTGACGGGCCCCGCGCGCACGGCGACCGCCGCCCGGCTGATCCTCTTCCTGGAAGCGGGCCACGTGCCCGAACTGCGAGCGGCGCTGTCACGGGGACGCGAAGCCATGGAGGCGATCGGCGTGGTCGCGCTCGCCCGGCTCGGCGCGCGCGACCCGCGGGGCGCCGCCACCGCGCTCGCGGCCTGCTTCGAGGGCCACCTCCTGCACCGCGTGGCCCGCCACGACGAGACCGATCCCCGCCCCACCTTCGAACTCCTGGTCACCGCGGCACTGCCCGACCCGGGAACCCGTTAGCGCCACCGCAGGTCATCCCTTCGGGTGGTCCGCCTCCGCACCCCTCAACTCCCCCGCGCTGACCTGGTCGAATCACGGATCGTGACAGCGGAGGTGTTCGTCGGGCGCGATCTCGAACGGCGGGTGATGGCGGAGGTGCTGGACGCCGCCCGGCGCGGACGTCCGGCGGTGCTCCAGGTGGTCGGCGAGCCGGGCATCGGCAAGACCCGGCTGCTGGAGTCGTTCCACGCCATGGCCGCCGCGGCGGGGTTCGCGGTGGTGACGAGCCGGGGCACCGAGTTCGACCGGGAAGTGCCCTACGGCGCGCTGACCGAACTGCTGGAGGAACTGACCGGCAAACAGCCCGCGGCCCTCTTCCCCGCCGACCGGGCCACGCTCGACCCCGCCGACGACACCGGAGCGGTCGAGCGCTACCGCAGGCACCGCGTCGTGCGGGAGGCGCTGGAGTCGGCGTCCCGCGTCCGCGGCATGGTGGTCAGCCTGGACGACGCGCAGTGGGCCGACGTCGGCTCCCTGGACTGCTGGGCGCACCTGGTGCGCCGCCCGCCTCGCGGCCCGCTCGTCCTCGTGCTGGCCCACCGGGCCGTGCCGCTGCCGGTCAACCTCGACGCGTCGCTGTCGGACGCGCACCGCGCGGGCGTCGGGCACCGGCTGGAGCTGGGGCCGCTGGACTTCGCCGACGCCGTCGAGCTGATCGGGCGCGGTCGCGGGCCGTCGTGGCGGCGGGCGGTCTACGAGGCCAGCGGCGGCAACCCGCTGTACCTGGAGTCGTTGGTCAAGACCTCGCAACCGGCCGCGGGCGCCACGCCCCTGCCGCCCACGATCCGCGCGGCGCTGCGGGCCGAGCTGGACGTGCTCGACGAGGCGACGCGGGTCGTCGCCTGGGCGGCGGCCGTGGCGGGTGACCCGTTCGAGCCGGAGATGACGGCCGAGACCGGCGGCCTGCCCGAGCACGCCGTGCTCGACGCGCTGAACGCGTTGTGCCGGTGCGACCTCGTCCGCCCGGCCGGGCCGCGGCGGTTCCGGTTCCGCCACCCGCTGGTGCGGCAGGTCGTCTACGAGGCCGCGGCGCCGGGCTGGCGGCTCGGCGCGCACGAGCGGGCGTTGGCCGTCCTCGGCCGCCGCGGCAGCCCGCTCGCGGTGCGGGCCCACCACGTCGAGCAGGCGGGGCGGTTCGGCGACCGCGACGCCGTCGACACGTTGGTGGCAGCCGCGGCACAGGCGTCGGCCGCGTCACCGGCGACCGCCGCCCACTGGCTCAGGGCCGCGTTGCGGCTGCTGCCCGCGAACGGGTCGACCCCGGGCCTCACCGTGCGGCTCGCCGAAGCGCTCGTGCGCGCCGGTCGGCTGGACGAAGGCCTGGAGGTCGCCACGGGCGCGGTCCGCGAGCTGCGGACCGGACCCGCGGCCCAGCGCGTCCCGGCGGTGCTCCTGGCGGCCACCGCCGGTCGCCTGCTCGGGCACCACGCCGCCGCACGGGAACTCCTCGCCGACGAGCTGGCCCGACTCGGCGCCGACGACTGCCGCGAGGCGGTGACGCTGCGGCTGGAGCTGGCCGCCTCGTCGCTCATGGCGGGTACGTTCGACGCGGACCGCGCGGCCCTGGTCGACCTCGTCGTGCGGCAGGCGGTCGACCTCGGCGACCGGCCCCTGGTCGCCGCCGCCCGGGGCATGTCCGTCATGGCGGCGTTCCTGACCGGTGACGAGGAGGCCATGAGCCGGTGCGCGACCGAAGCCGCACGCGCGGCGGACGCCCTCACCGACGAGGAGCTGACCGACCGGGTGGACGCGCTGGTCTGGCTGGGGTGGGGCGAGCTGCACCACCAGCGGTGGGACGAGGCGCTGCGGCACCTCGACCGCGGCCTCCGGCTGGCCAGGGGCACGGGCCAGGGGCACCTGCTCACCTACCTGCTGGCCGCCCGCGCGTGCGCGCTGCGCTGGCAGGGCCGGCTGACCGAGGCCCTGGACTGCGCCGAGGACGCGGTGGAGGCGGCGATCCTGTCGGGCAGCGGCGAGCTGAGCGCGATGGCGCACGGCGTGCGGTGCTGGATCGCGCTGCTCGTCGGCGACCTCGACCTCGCCACCCGGTCGGGGGCCGCCGCGGTCGCCGCCGGGCGCGACGTCGGGTGGTGGCGCACGACCGCCCGGCTGCTCGACGGCATGGCGACGCTGGCGGCGGACCCCTCGGCGGAGGTCGCCGACGCCGTCCTCGACGCGGGCGGAGGCCCGGCGCTGTCGCGGGTCGACCCGTTCAGCAGACCCCTGTGGTACGCGTTCCTCACCGCGGCCGAACTCGCGCACGGGCGCGTCGACCGGGCGAAGCGGTGGGCGGACGGGGTCGGGGAGTTCGCGGCCGGCTTCCCCGTGCACCGCGCCGTCACCCGCTTGACGGCCGCGCACCTCGCCGACGACCCGGAGCGCGCGCTGGCGTTGGCCGAGGAAGCCGCGCTGGCGTTCGAGGAGTGCGGCGCACGGGTGGACGCCGCCGAGAGCCGGTTGCTGGCAGGCTCCCTGCTCGCCCGGTCGGGCCGCCGTGACGAGGCGGTGGAGGCGCTCTGCGGCGCGGCCGACGAGTTCCTGGCCTGCGGCGCCCGCCGGCTGCACGCCCAGGCGGTCGCCGAGCTGCGCAAGCTCGGCAGGCGGCTCCCGTCGTTCGAGGCCGCCCGCCGCCGGGGACGGCAGGGCCTGACCGCGCGGGAGCTCGACGTCGCCCGGCTGCTCGCGACCGGCCGGACCAACCGCCAGATCGCCGACGAGCTGGTGATCAGCCTGAAGACGGTCGAGACGCACGTGACGCACGTGCTGGCCAAGCTCGGGGTGCTGAGCCGGACGGCGGCGGCGGTCGCGCTGCGCGACCTGGACTGACCGGAACGCAACGTTCGGGGTGCTGGATCAGGGGTTGCCCCGATGCCGTCCGCCGCGACCGTCGCCACGCTCGTCGCATCGCGCGGAACCGCAAAGGGGGGCCATGTCCGGGCGTCGTGCCTTCCCGGTGCTGCTCACCGTCGCCTTGCTGCTCGTCGCGGCACCGCCGGCGGTGGCGCAGCCGGCGGAGGTCGTCCGCGGCACGAGCTACGACTGGACCACGACGGGCACGTGGCAGGTGCCCGACTCCTGCCAGGTGTACCTGGGCGAGCTCCCCGCCGGCAGCTGCCGCACCCGCGAGCCCGGGAAGGTGACGCCCCTGCTCGTGTCGCTGGCCGTGCCGTCGAGCGCACCGCTCGGCACGGCCGAGGTCTGGTGCGAC
>NZ_JBEOVG010000172.1:0-6597 GCF_040295345.1 Actinosynnema sp. NPDC002837 | reverse complement strand
CCCCACCACCCCCCCCCCCCCCCCCGCCACCGTGATCAAGCCAAGAGGCGATAGGCCCGCAGGACGGTCTGGTCGACCGTGTTGCCGTCCGTGTCGGAGGCGACGACCCGCAGCGAGACGTACCCGCCGGGCTTCCCACCCGCCGGCACCATCGACCTCACCGGCTTCCAGGTCGCGCCGTCGTCGAACGACGCGAACGCCTTGAGCTCGCGCACGGTCGCCTTGCCCGCACCCGCCTGCCGCGACACGGTGAACCGCACCGGCAGCGGCAGCCCGGCCCGGGCGCTGTTGCGCAGGTCGAGCGGGATCTCGTAGTCCACCTGCAACAGCGGCAGCCTGCCCTCCGCCGTGGCCGCGCTGGTGAAGCCCCACGTCGCGTGCACGTTCGTGGACAGCTCCAGCTGCGGCGCGCCGCGCGCTGCGTCGACGGAGAGCTCGTAGCGGCCGGGCTCGGCGGGCACTTCCCACCGGCCCCGCCGCGGGTCGCCGGTGAACCCGAGCGAGACGCCGTCCCGCCTGAGGTCCAGGCTGCCGTAGCCGTTGGCCAACCAGGACTCGACCGCGCGGTCGGTGGCGAACGGCGAGATCCTCGCCTCGATGCCGTTCGCGGTGCGGGTCACGCCGCCACCGGCCGCCCACTGCACGACCGACGTCCCGCCGAGCCGGGGCGAGGCGACCGCCGCGTTCCAGTCGCGCCGGTACTGCCTGCCCGGCTCGAACACGGCCGGTTCGAGGTCGGACCAGATGCCGACCATCGGGTCGCGCGCGTCCACACCGAACATGCGGCCGATGAAACCCTCCTGGTACCAGCCGATGTCGTGGCCCGCGCTGTAGAACTCGGTGCGCGCGACCGGTGCGACCAGCGCCTCGTCCAGCAGCACACCGAGGCTCTTCACGGTGTTGCCGCGCACCATCGGGTACAGGCGCTGGCGGACCAGGCCGTCACCGCCCGAGGACCGGTAGCGGGCCTTGACCTCGGCCAGCTCGCCGCGCTCCACCCGGTACGCCTTGCCGGCCGGCAGCACGCCCTGTTCGGGGAAGAACAGGTTGTAGCTGACCGGCGACGAGTCGACCGCGTGGATCTCGACCTCGCGCCCGATCGGCAGCTGGGCCGCGCCGTGGTCGGACGCCGACAGCACCGGCAACGCCGTCTGGGCCTCGCCCGGCAACGGCAACGGCCCGAGCAGCAGCACAGCAGCCGCGCCCGCGTCCTTCAGCTGCTGCGCCAAGGTGTAGATGTCCTCGTCGCCGCTGTCGACCAGCACGAGCGCGCCCTTGACGTCACCGTCACGCCGGGCCGTGCGGAACTTGCGCGTGCCGGGCGTGAAGTGGGGGCTCGCGTCGGCGTAGCGCACCGGCAGGCCGAACCCGCCCAACGCCACCCTGGGCCGCGCGGCCTTGAGCGTGGTCGAGTAGGACAGCTGCGGCAACGGGTCGCCGAACGCCAGGCCGTACACCGGCGTGGAGCCCTCGACCGGACCGCTGACGCCGGAGGTCTTGCCCGGCTCCATCGGCACGCTCAGGTCGACCTCCCGGTGCAGCGGTCGCACGTCGCCGTCCTCGAGGTCGACCGTGATCGGCTCGCCCCGCGCGGCGTCCAGCCGGACGGTCACGTCGGCTGCCAGCGACACCTTCCCCGCGAGCTCGGTGACCGAGATCGGCGTGTACCAGCTCGCGAGCGCGGAGTGCTGCTCGACGCGGCCGAGCACGGCGTAGTCGGAGACCGGCAGCTTGATCGTGCCGCGGCCCTCGGCGTCCAGCGGGAGGGTGCTCGACCTCCCGTTCGCCAGGTCGACCAGGAGCAGGAACTCGTTGGCCGGCGCCTTGCCGTCGCGCCCGGTCACCTCGACGGTGAGCGCGTGGCGTTCCTCCTGCACGTACGCGCCGACCGACGTGGTCAGGCTGACGCCGTCGGCGGTCGCCTTCACGTGCCCGAAGAACGTGCCGAGACCCTTGCGCGGGTCCAGTTGCACGACCACCGGCGCGGAGCCGTGCGCGGGCACCGTGACGTTCGACGGCACGGTGAAGTCGGCGCCCAGGTCGTGCCGGACCTCCAGCGTAACGGGCTGGTCGCCGTCGTTGTGGTAGGTGATCGTCTTCTCTCGCACCGCCGTGTGCGGCCACTCCACCAGCCCGAACGAGAGGCTGCCGACGTCCGCGCGCACCGGCTGCCCGACCGCGCGCCGCACGTCCAGCAAGCCCGTGCCGACGTGGTCGGGCGAGTCCGCGACCGGCTTGACCGACGCCATCAGGTGCGCCTTGAGCTGCGGCGCGGTCCACGTCGGGTGGCGCTGCGCCAGGATCGCGGCGGCGCCCGCCACGTGCGGCGCGGCCATCGACGTGCCGGTCAGCCGCGCGTGCAGGTCGCCGACCGCCTCGTCGGGCAGCGTGCCGCTCGCCCGTGCCGCCACGATGTCCGTGCCGGGGGCGGCGATGTCCGGCTTGACCGCGTAGTCGCCGAACCGCGGCCCGCGCGAGGACGACTCGTTGAGCTGCCCCTGCTTGGTGAGGTTCGCGACCGCCAGCGCCCCGTCGGCCGCGGCGGGCGCGGAGACCTTGCGGTAGGTGTAGTCGTTGCCCGCCGCGACCACGAACAGCGTGCCGGTCTCGGCGGTGAGCCGGTCGACCGCCTGCGACAGCGGGTCGGAGCCGTCGGTCTGGTCGCCGCCCAGGCTCAGGTTGACCACCTTGGCCTTGACCTCGCGGGCGGCCCACTCCATGCCGGCGATGATCGCGCTCTCCGGGCAGCCCCACGTGCCGCAGACCCGTCCGATGGCGAGCTTCGCGCCCTTGGCGACCCCGCTGTACGTGCCGCCGCGCCCGGCGACGGTGGCCGCGACGTGCGTGCCGTGGCCGACGTTGTCCTGGATGCCCTCGCCGGTGAAGTCCTCGGCGGCCACCACGATGTCCTTCAGCTCCGGGTGCTGCTGGTCGTAGCCGGTGTCCAGGACGGCGACGGTGACCCCGGCGCCGTCGAACCCGGCCTGCCAGGCGCCCGGCGCGTCGACCATCGGCACGCTCTGGTCGAGCGTGATCCTCGCCTTGCCGTCGAGCCAGAGCTTGCCCGCGCTCTGGACGCCCACCCGGCGCTCGGCCCACCGCCGCGCGGCCTCGGACTTCACGACCGCGGCCGACGCCCGGAGCCCGTCCGCGAGCAGCGGGATCCGGTCGGTCCTCGCGTCGTCGTAGCCGAAGTCGAGCAGTGCCGTGATGTCGAAGAACCGCTTGTCCACGCGGTCCTGCGCCAGCTCCGCCAGCGCGTCCTCCGGCACGACGAACTGGTGGTCCTCTTCGACGTACCGGACGAACCGCGCCCCGGGCCGACCCTCGATGCGGACGAGCGCCCCCTGCTCGTCGACGACCACCTTGTCACCGGTGATCAACGTGATGGCGCGGGCCTGTGCCCCGGCCACCGGCGCCGCCTGTGCCGTTGCCGGGCTCAGCAGCCCGGCCGCCAGCAAGGCGACCACCAACCAGCGTGCTCGACGCACGTGACCTCCCCAGTCGTGAACGCACTACCTCGGTGGAGACTCGTCAACGCGCCCACAGGTTGCTCGCCCGGTGGAACCGGTCGTTCACGGTTCGGCGCGCAGCGGTGATCACCCGCCCGTCCTGAAGAACCACGCGACTTCTGTCAGGGTGGGAACGGTGGAACAGACGATGACCGCCGCCGTGCTCACCCGGCACGGGGGGCTCGACGCCCTCCAGGTGCGCGACGACTGGCCCGTTCCCGTCCCCGGTGAGGGCGAGGTGCTGGTGCGGGTGACGGCGGCGGCGGTGAACAACACCGACATCTGGACGAGGGAAGGCGCGTACGGCCTGCCCGGGCAGCCGGACGCCCTGGCCGGGTGGCGTGGCCCGCTGCGGTTCCCGCGCGTGCAGGGTGGTGACATCGCGGGCGTGGTCGACGCGGTCGGGCCCGGTGGGCGCGCGAGCTGGTGGGCCGGCGGGTCCTGGTCGACCCGGCGATCTACCGGGACGGCGGCCCGCACGCGCCGCCGGTCGGGCTGCTCGGCAGTGAGGCCGACGGAGGTTTCGCCGAGCGCGTGGTCGTCCCGGTCGACCAGGCGCACGACGTCTCGGCGTCACCGCTGACCGACGACCAGCTCGCGTGCCTGCCCGTGGCCTACGGCACCGCGATGGGCATGCTCGAACGCGCCGGTCTGCGCGCCGGTGAGACGGTGCTCGTCACCGGCGCGTCCGGTGGCGTCGGCCTGGCGCTCGTGCAGCTCGCCGCCGCGCGCGGCGCGCACGTCGTCGCCGTCACCAGCTCCGCCAAGGCCGACGCGGTCGCCGAGGCCGGTGCGGACCGGGTCGTCAGCAGGGACGCCGGCGACGGCGCCGAGCAGGTGCGGTCGCTCGTGCCGTCCGGGTTGGACGCGGTCGCCGACGTGGCCGGTGGTCCGGAACTGGCCGCCCTGCTGCCGCTGGTGCGCGACGACGGGCGGTGGGTGATCGCCGGTGCGGTCGCGGGACCCGTGGTGTCGTTCGACCTGCGCCGGCTCTACCTGCACAACATCGCCCTGATCGGCTCGTCCATGCACACGCGGGAGCACTTCGCCCAGCTCGTCGAGACGGCTCGCGCCGGTGCGGTCAGCCCGCGCGTCGCCGGGCGGCACGAGCTCGTCGCCGTCCACGAGGCGCAGCGGCGGTTCCGCGAGGGCCGGCACGTCGGCAAGATCGTCGTCCTGCCCTGACCGACGTGCCGGCCCCGCTCAGATCGCGGAGCAGTCGGCCTTGTCGGTCCAGTCCGCGCCGCACCGGTACAGCGCGAAGGGCGTGTTGTAGCCGTGACGGGCGCCCAGGGTGTTGTACTCGGCGACGTCGATCCGCTGGGCCACGTAGTGGTCCGTCGCGGTGGCGGTGATCGTCTCGGTGTACGGCGGGCGGTCGGTCGTCGTGGTGGGGTCGGTCGGGACCGTGCCGCCGCCGTCGATGCCCCAGAAGCGGGCCAGGTGGTAGGCGGCGCAGGCGTTGACGTCGAGCATGTACGCGGCGGTGCTGCCGCACTGGGTGGCGCCGGTACCCGGGTCGACGGGCTGGCCGTGGTTCATGCCGGTGATCGAGTAGTGCTCGACCGTGCCGCCGTAGACGCGGTGCGGGTAGCCGGCCACGGTGTCGCTGACGTCCGGGGTCTGGTCGGTGCCGTTGACGTCGGTCCACTGCTCGACCAGTTCGGTCCCGTTGAGCGGGCGCACGGTCGTGTCCGCCGTACCGTGCCAGATGGACACCTTCGGCCGCGGGCCGGAGTGCGAGGACGCCGCGCGGACCTTGTCGCCCCACTGGGCGGGGCTGAGGTTCGTACCCGGGTTCATGCAGCCGAACGCGGACGCCACCGAGGTCGCGCAGTGGTAGGGCAGGCCGGCCACGATGCCGCCGCCGGAGAACACGTCCGGGTAGGTGGCGAGCATGACCGCGGTCATCGCACCGCCCGCGGACAGGCCGCTGACGTACGCGGACGTGGCGCCGTTGTCCTGCTTGGCCTTGTCCACCATCTGCTTGATCGACAACGCCTCGCCGGAACCGCGCCGGGTGTCGCCCGCCTCGAACCAGTTGAAGCAGGAGTTGGCGTTGTTCTGGGACTTCTGCTGCGGCGCGACGACGGTGAACTTCCAGCGGTCGGCCAGTTGCAACCAGCCGGTGGCCGTGCCGTAGCCCGTGGCGTTCTGCGTGCAGCCGTGCAGGGCGACCACGACCGGGCGGCCCGCCGGCAGCCCGGCGGGCACGTAGCGGAACATCTGGAGGTTCCCGGGGTTCGTCCCGAAACCCGTGACCTCCTGCAGGGTCGCGGCGGCGGCGGGTCGTGGTGACGAGACCAGGTGGACCGCGGTGGCCAGCACCACGGCGAGCACCGCGACGAGTGTCGCGGCAGGACCGCGGACGGCCGGGACAGGGCGACGATCCGACATGCGCATCCTCCACGTTGAGTGATGGCGGTCACTGGTGATACGCCGACGCTAGGAGTCCCGCGGGCCGTCCGTCGCTGGTGGACCGCGCCACTCTTCATCGCCCGCCGATGTGTGGAGCCGCCACAGCCCCGGAGCGTCACGAGCGCCGGACCGCCGCGACGCCGGTGCTCCCGTGCCGATCGCACCCGGTCGCGGCGCGACTGACCGAACCTTACCGACTTCGGTTCCGATACTTTCGTAAGCCGCAGAAGGTAGTGCGAGCAGCACTACCTTGGTCTCTACCTGCATTGTTGCGTCTCTATAGGTGATCTCAATCCTTGACTCGCGCGATCTTCGGCTTTAGTTTTCGAAAGCGTCGACGTCCGCTATCGCAACTTTCGAACCGAGCCGGTGCACCGCCCGGCGCGGTCCGGTCGTCCCCTTGGAGGAAGTGATGTCCAGAACTGCTGTCACCGAAGCCGGCAGGCCGGTGGCACGAGGAGGGCCGCGACGCGTCGCGGCACTGGCCGGTGCGGTCGGGCTGATCGGCGCGTTGGCCGTCGTCCTGCCGAGCGTGGCCAGCGCGGGCACCACGTTGGGCGCGTCCGCCGCCGAGAGCGGGCGGTACTTCGGCACCGCGGTCGCGGCCAACAAGCTGGGCGACTCGACCTACGTGGGCATCCTGAACCGCGAGTTCGACATGGTCACG
>NZ_JBEOVG010000171.1:0-6915 GCF_040295345.1 Actinosynnema sp. NPDC002837 | reverse complement strand
AAACGCTCGGCTGGGACACCCCAGCCGAGCGTTTGGCTAAGCTCCTGACCTAAGCCAGTTGATCAGTTGTGTTGCGACGACCCCTGGAATCCGCCTCTCCCCGCCGGGGGCCGTTCCCGCGTCCGCCGGCGGTCACGTCCGCGTCACCGCCGGAAGAAGCGCAACGCGAAGCGCCGCCCCGGGGGACGGGGCGGCGCTCCGGCTGGAGCGGACTACGGGTTGACGGTGATGGTGAACGTCGACGTCCGGTTGCGGATGTTCTCGTTGTTGTTGCTGAACCGCAGGTTGTTGAAGGTCACCGAGCCGACCGCCGGGCCCTGGCCCGCCTCCGGCAGCTCGTTGGCCCACAGGCCCATGCCGGACTTGTGCTCGAACTGGTCGCCGCTCAACCGGGCCCCGGAGATCGAGATGTTCGTCAGGACGGTGTCCTGGATCGGGTTCTCCGGTGTCGTCCCGTTGTACTTGGTCTGGAACATGATCCCGGCGTACGTCGGGTCGATGATGTCGACGTCGTCGACCCGGATGCCCCGGAACGGCTTCGACGCCGAGAACATCCAGATCCCCGGGAACGTCTGCCCGTTCCAGAAGTGCCCGCCGGTGCGCACCAGCGTGATCCCGCTGAACGTCGTAGGCTCCGGGCCGAAGCCGTTCATCGGGTAGCCGAAGTCCAGCGAGCTGATCGTGACGCCCGAGTAGGTCAACGTGTCGGCGATGTAGATGTTGCGGAACGTGTTCAGGAAGCCGCCGTACACCGCCAACCCGGCCGCGCGCCAGGTCGTCAACGACGACAGGTTCTCGTACACGTTGTTCTTCTCGTCCGCGCCGCCGGCGTCGATCGCGGAGAACAGCGCGAAGCTGTCGTCACCGGTCGAGCGCGCCTCGATGTTGGCCACCCGGTTGTCCGTGCTGCCGTTGGTCATGTTGATGCCGTCGGCGAACATGTTGCGGATCCGGGAGTCCTTGATGGTCATGAAGTCGGTGTTCGCGCCCCAGTAGAGGCACACCATGTGCTCGGCCCAGATGTTCTCGATGGTGATGTTCGCGACGTTGGAGAAGTCGAACACCTTGCCCGGGCCGTCGATACGCGAGGTGTAGTTGCCGAAGAACGCGAACCCGCTGAACGTCGAGCCGTTCACCGACTGCTCGGCCCGGAAGCCCGCGTCGGTGTTCTCCTGCGTGGTCGGCACGACGAACTTCGTGAACCACGGCCCCGCGCCGATCACCCGCACCGGCTTGCCGTACACCTGGAACTTCTGCGCCGTGGTGTACGTGCCGGCCGGCAGGTACACGCCGAGCAGGGTGCCGCTGGTGTCCATGCGGAACCGGTCCAGCGCGTTCTGCACGTCCTGGTGGCCGAACCCGGTCGGCGTGAGGTACCGGGCCGGGTCGGGGTTGGCCCGCGCCACCGCGTGCTCGAAGTCGACGAAGTCGATGGCGTAGTTGGTGGTGTTCGCCGCGTCCTTCTGCAGCTTGATCTTCGTGCCCGCCGGGAACGTGCCGTTGAGCATCACGTTCGCCTCGTCGTAGATGTGCCGCGGCCCGCCCGCGCCCGGCGAGTTGCCCGGTGACGCCTCGTTGCCGTAGAGCCAGATGTGCCGCGAGTGCAGGTCGATCGCCTTGTGGAACGCCCCGTTGACGTAGACGTTCAGCGTGGCGCCGATGCCGCCGCCGCCCGCGGCGTCCGGGATGGAGAAGCGGGTGACGAGGGTGTTGGTCGACCCGCTGGTGGTGAACTCGACCGACGAGCCGGTGCTGTTGAGCGTCACCGCGCGCCGGCCGGACGCCTCGCCGGCGAGGTCGCCGATGGTGCGGTTGGGGCCGATCTTCTGCGCGCCGCCCGCGGTGACGGCGTCCTCGGCCTCGACGTGCTCCCACGGCACGTTCGCGCCGCGGCCGACGAACAGCGACTGGGTGGTGCGGTTGTTCGCCTGCCGCGCGGCGATCTCGTTGGCGTCCACCGCGACTTCGGTGCGCAGCGTGTACTTGCCGTTGACGGCGGGCCAGGAGCCCAACGTGATCGGCGCGGCCGACTGGCCCGGCTGGATCGCGCCGGTGTGGCTGCCGGTGAACGTGCGCACGGTCGCGCCCGTGGTGGCGTTGAGGAGCGTGAGCGTGACGCCGTGCGCGCCGCTCGCGGTGGCGATCGAGCCCTCGTTGCGCAGCACGACGGTGAAGGTGGTGTTCTGGCCGTTGGCCGGGTTGTTCGGCGAGAAGCTCAGCGCGCCGACCAGGTCCGAGCTGGGCACGGGCGTGACGACCAGGGCGCTCGGGTGCAGCAGGGCGTTGTTGGCCTCGTTCTGCTCGACGACCTTCTTCGTCTCGTCGACCTTCGCGGTGTAGGAGTAGGACCCGGAGCCGCGCGGGCCGATGTTCGCGGTGACGGTCGCCGACGCGCCCGCCGCGAGGGCGCCGACCTGGGCCGTGCCGACGGCGTCGGTGCCGAGGAAGAACGTCACGTCGGTCGCGCCGGACGCCGCCGTGCCCGCGTTGCGCACGGTCGCGGACAGCGTGATCGGGTTCGTCTCGACCGGGCTCGTCGGGGTGAACGACGTCGCGCTCACCGTCAGGTCCGGGTTGGGCGCGGCCACGCCGAACACCTGGAACTCGGCGACCTGGCCGCCGGGCGCGCCGGTGTTGGACGTGACGCGCAGCTGCACGTCCGCGACCCGTGCGGACAGCGGGATGGTGACCGTGTTGCCGGAGGCCGGGTTGAACACGTAGTCGCGCGCGGACACCAGGTTCGTGAAGCCCGAGGCGCTCTGCTCACGGCCCAGCACCTGGACGTTCTGCGTGCGGGTGCCCCAGGCCGAGGCGGGGTTGAGCTTCAGCACGACCGAGCTGAGGTCGGAGTTCGAGCCGAGCTGGGTGGTCAGCGTGGTCGGGTAGGTCGCGCCTTCCCAGTAGGTGTTCACGTCGTCGTCGTTGGCGTTCGCGGCCACGAAGTCGAACACGTGCGAGGAAGCCGTGATCGGCCTGCCCTTGGCCAGGTTCGCGCCGGAGCCGGGGGAGCCGGGCCGGGTGACGGAGCCGCTCGGCGGCGACTGGTTGCCCGCCGCGTCCTTGGCGATCACGTGGTAGGTGACCGCGACGCCGTCCGGCTGGGAGTCGGTGTAGGTCAGCACCGTGCCCGCCAGGCTCGTGCGCAGCGCGCCGTTGGCGTAGACGTCGTAGCCGGTGACGCCGGTGTTGTCGGTGGAGGCCGACCAGGTCAGCCTGATCTGCCCGGACTGCGGCGAGGTGTAGGCGAGGTTCGTCGGCGCGGACGGCGCCTGCGTGTCGCCGGTGGTCGGGCCGTGCAGCTCGAACTCCGAGACCTGACCGGCGGGCCACGCGGTGTTGCCGGTGATCAGCAGCCGCACGAACCGCGTGGTGGTCGCGGTGAACTGGATCGTCACCGTGTTGTTCGAGGTCGGGTTGAACGCGTGCTGCGCCGACGGGACGAGGTCGCCGAAGTTCTGGCCGTCGGTGCTGTGCTGCACGGCCAGCGTCTGGGTGCGCGCGCCCCACCCCGCCGTCGGCAGCTTGAGCACGACCCGGTCGACCTTGACCGCCGCGCCGAGGTCGGCCCGCAGCCACTGCGGGAACGCGTTGTTGGCGCTCTCCCAGTAGGTGGCCTGGTTGCCGTCACCGGCGTTGGACGCCTGGTAGACGTCGTTGTGGCTGCTCGCGCTGTACGTGGCGGCGAGCTTGGCGGTGACGTCGGCGGCCTGGCGGACGTCGATGTCGCGGACCTGCGCGCCGTCCACGCGCACGTAGCGCACCAGCGTGGGGTCGAAGTCGAACGACTGCTCCTCGCCCCGGCGCGGCGCGGACGGCACGAGGGTGGCGAACCCCTTGCCGTCGAGGCTGGTCTGGACGGAGAACGTGGTGTCGTCGTCCGGCAAGGACAGTCGGACCTGGTCGATGCGGGTCGGTCTGCCGAGGTCGAGCACCCCGGCCGACGGTTCGGCCTGAGCGGCAGGGGTGCTCAGGGCGAACGCGGTGAGGCTCAGTGCGAGCAGTGAGGCGGCAAGGCGCGAACGGGCGCGTGTCGTCGTTGACATGGTCGTGCTGGCCCTTCTCTTAGGGCAGTTCCGGGCGCTTGTCAGAAAGTTCCGCATACTTGTCGATTTCTTGCGTAACCGGATCGCAGCGTTGCAGAGCCCCGGCGGGAAAGTCAACGGTCAGACGCCCGAGTAGGCCATCCGTACGAACCCGGTTGGCACGCCGATGGCGGCCCTTGGCGCGGGTCGGGGTGTTCGGTCACCACCGGCTGGGTGTCGGGGGTGTGCTCCCGTGGCGCCACGGCGTTCACGCACGCCGCCACCCCGTTCCGGGCCGTTGCGGGGATCTAGACTGGTGATCATCTGGGGAGGTGGCGGTGAGCGACCCGAAAGCGGCGTTCGCGCAGGCGCTGGCGCGGTTGCGGGGACGGTTGCCCGACCTGTCCGACGAGGCGGTGGCCCGGCGCGCGAGCGCGGTCGTGCTGCCGTCCGGGCGACGGGTGGCGGTGAACGCCCGGCGGTTGGGCGAGTGGGTCGGCGGCCAGTCCGTGCCCCGCGACTTCGACGGCGTGCTGGCGGTCGCCCTCGCGACCGGCGGCGTGCCGAAGCTCAACGACCTGCGCGAGCTGTGGCGCGCCGCCCACCAGGACCGCCGGGCCACGCCCAAGTCCGGGCGCGTGGTGGTGGGACGGCCGCCGAGCGACGCGGCGGCGTTGCGCGACCGCGCCGAGCTGGCCGACGCGATCGACGCCGCGTTACGGGAGGGGGACGTCCGCCAGGTCCTCCTCACCGGTCCCGGTGGCGTGGGCAAGTCGCAACTGGCCACCGCCGCGTTCCACCGCGCCCGCGCCGACGTGCTGGTCTGGGTCGGCGCCCGGACCAGGCAGTCGGTGCTCGCCGGCTACGCGCGCGCCTGGCGTGCGCTCAAGTCCGCCGCGGGCGCCGACGACGAGGCGCAAGCCGACCTCTTCCTCGCCTGGCTGCGGTCCACCACCACGTCGTGGCTGGTGGTGCTCGACGACGTGGACGACCCGGCGGAGCTGGCCGGCCTGTGGCCCGCCGGCGACGCGGGCCGGAGCCTGGTCACCACACAGCGCCGCGACGCGTCCCTCCTGCGACCGGACGCGCGGGTGATCGCCGTCGGCATGTTCGACCCGGACGAGGCCACCGCCTACCTCTCCGCCCGCCTCGCCGTCGACCCGAGGCACGACCGGGAGCACCTGGCCGCCCTCGCCGACGCCCTCGGCCGCTTCCCGCTCGCCCTCTCGCAGGCCGCCGCGTTCCTCATCGACAGCGGCACCGACGTGCCCGCCTACCTGGCCCTGCTGGCCGACCGGCGGCAGCGCGTCGCCGACCTGTTCCCGCTGACCTCACCCGCCGACGAGCACCACGACACCGTCGCGGGCACCGTGCGGCTGGCGGTGGAACGGGCGCAGTCCCTGGCCGCCGCCGCGGTGGACCTGCTCGGCCTGATCTCGGTCCTCGCGCCGGACGGCATCCCCGAGGCCGTGCTGCTCGACGGCGGCCGCAACCTGGCCGCGCTGCGCGCGCTGCACCGGCTCAACCTCGTCACCCACCACGGCCGGGTCGAGGCGCACGCGCTCGTCCAGCGCGCCGCGCGCGACCTGGTGCCGGACCTGGCGCCGGTCGCCGTGACCGCGGCCGACGCGATCGAGCGCGAGTGGTCCACCGCCGACGCCGACACCGCCGCGGCGCTGTACCGCAACGCCGAGGTCCTGCGGTCGGTCGCGGGGGAGCACCTGTGGGACGGCGGCATGCACCCCGTCCTGCGCCGGCTCGGCCGCCACCTCGCCGAGATCGGCAGGCTCGCCGCGGCGCGCGACGTCGCGACGGAGCTCCTGGCCCGCGCGACCGACCCGCGTGACGTGGTCGTCCTGCGCACCCAGGTGGCCAAGGCGATCGGCGACCTCGGCGACGCGGCGACCGCCCTGGCCCACTTCGGCGAGATCCGAGCCACCGCCGAACGGGAGCTCGGCCCCACCGCCGAGGACACCCTGTGGGCCCGCTTCCACCAGGCCTCGTACCGCCTGGAGACGGGCCTGATCGAGACCGCGCTGGCCGAGCTGACGTCCCTGGTCGAGTCCTGCGACCTGCCCGCCGCCCACCCGCTCGTGGTGGCCGCCGAGGACGACCGGGCGCTGTGCCTGGGGCTTTCGGGCGACCTCGCCGGCGCCCGTGACGCGGCGAGCCACCTCGTCGCGGTGCTGCGCGAGGAACTGGGCCCGAGGCACCAGCGGACGTTGCGCGCGATGCTCGGCCTGGGCAGGTGGATCGGCGAGACCGGCGACGCCCGGCTCGCCGTCGCCACGTACCAGCAAGCCGTGGACGGCCTGGCGGAGGTGGCCGGACCCGCGCACCACGACACGTTCATCGCCCGGCACAACCTCGCCTACTGGCGTGCCGAGGCGGGCGACCTGACCCGGGCGATCACCGAGTTCCACACCGCCACCGCCGACGCCGAGCGGGCCCTGGGCGAAGGCCACCCGACCACCCTCACCTACCGGTCCAACCTGGTGTTCTGGCAGGGCGTGGCGGGCGACCCGGGCGCCCTGGACGACCTGACCGCCCTGCGCCACGCGGTGGAGCGGGTCTTCGGCCCCGACCACCCCCGCACGCTGCGGATCCGGCAACAACGCGCCCACCTCCTGCACCGCGCCGGACGACGCGACGAGGCGGTCGACGAGCTGCGCGCCGTGCTGGCGGAGATGACCGGCGTGCAGGGCGAGAACCACCCGCGGACGAGGGAAGCCGCCGAACTCCTGGCGAGCTGGCAGAGCACCCACCCGGCCGACGCGAAGGCCCGCCGCCCGGAGTGACCGGGATGCTGTTGGCGAATGCGCCCCGTCAGCTTTGGCTGGCGGGGCGCAGCGCTGCGAAGTGCGATGTCCGGGTCGACGCGTGTGGTGTCCCC
>NZ_JBEOVG010000170.1:0-6922 GCF_040295345.1 Actinosynnema sp. NPDC002837 | reverse complement strand
TCCGGCCTGCTCGGGGCCGGCCGGTCGCGGACCAAGCACCACATCTAGGGAGAGAGAGAAACAATGAGGTTTCCGCGGATCGCCGCCATCACCGCGGCCGGCCTGATGCTCGCCGCCTGCGGGTCGGCGGAGAAGTCCGTCGACCAGCAGACCGGCTCGACGGAGGGCGCGCTCGTCGGCGTGACCATGCCGACCCGCTCGTCGGAGCGCTGGATCCACGACGGCGACAACATCAAGAAGGCGTTGGAGGAGAAGGGCTACAAGGTCGACCTCCAGTACGCCGAGAACGACATCCCGACGCAGGCCAACCAGATCGAGAACCAGATCACCAAGGGCGCGAAGCTGCTCATCGTGGCCTCGATCGACGGCACCGCGATCACCTCGCAGCTGCAGCAGGCGCAGGACGCCAACATCCCGGTCATCGCCTACGACCGGCTGCTGCGCAACACCGACAGCGTCGACTACTACGCCACCTTCGACAACTTCAAGGTCGGCGTGCAGCAGGCGACGTCGCTGCTGACCGGGCTGAAGGTGCTCAACGCCGACGGCACCCCGGGCACCGCGACCGGCCCGCTGAACGTGGAGCTGTTCGCCGGCTCGCCGGACGACAACAACGCCACGTTCTTCTTCAACGGCGCGATGTCGGTGCTCCAGCCGCACATCGACAAGGGCACGCTGGTGGTCAAGAGCGGCCAGACCGACTTCAAGACGGTCGCCATCCTGCGTTGGGACCCGGCGACGGCCCAGAAGCGCATGGAAGACCTGCTGACCTCCTCCTACGGCGGTGCGCAGGTGCACGGCGTGCTGTCGCCGTACGACGGCCTGTCCATCGGCATCCTGTCCGCGCTCAAGAGCAGCGGTTACGGCACCGGCGGCAACCCGTACCCGATCGTCACGGGCCAGGACGCCGAGGTCGCGTCGGTGAAGTCGATCATCGCGGGCGAGCAGTTCTCGACGATCTACAAGGACACCCGCGAGCTCGCGGCGACCACCGTGAAGATGGCCGACGCCGTGCTCAAGGGCGGCAAGCCCGAGGTCAACAACGAGAAGGACTACGACAACGGCAAGAAGGTCGTGCCGTCGTACCTGCTCGAGTCGGTGATCGTGGACAAGGGCAACTACCAGAAGGTGCTCGTCGACAGCGGCTACTACACCGCGGATCAGCTGAAGTAGGTTTGCACACCATGTCCGACGAAATCCTGGTGATGCGCGGCATCACCAAGCGGTTCGCCGGGGTCACCGCGCTGCACGACGTCACGCTCGCCGTGCGGCGCGGTGAGATCCACGCGATCTGCGGTGAGAACGGCGCGGGCAAGTCCACGCTGATGAAGGTGCTCTCCGGCGTGCACCCGCACGGGTCGTACGAGGGCGAGATCGTCTTCGAGGGCGAGCCCTGCTCGTTCGCCGGCGTCCGCGACAGCGAGCGGCGCGGCATCGTGATCATCCACCAGGAGCTGGCGCTGTGCGGCCAGCTGTCCGTCGCGGAGAACCTGTTCCTCGGCAACGAGCGGGCCAAGCGCGGGTTCATCGACTGGAACCGCACCAACCACGCGGCGGGCGCCCTGCTCGCCCGCGTGGGCCTGCGGGAGAACCCGACGACGCCCGTGCACGACCTCGGCGTCGGCAAGCAGCAGCTGGTGGAGATCGCCAAGGCCCTGGCCAAGGACGTGAAGCTGCTGATCCTGGACGAGCCGACCGCGGCGTTGAACGACGACGACTCCGCGCACCTGCTCGACCTGCTCGACGGGCTGCGCGACGAGGGCATCACCTCGGTGATCATCTCGCACAAGCTCAACGAGGTGACCAGGATCGCCGACAGCATCACGATCCTGCGCGACGGGCGCACCATCGAGACGCTGCCCGCGAAGGACGTGACCGAGGACCGGATCATCTCCGGCATGGTCGGCCGCGACCTGGAGCACCGGTTCCCGCCGCGCACGCCCCACATCGGGGACGAGGTGCTGCGGATCGAGGGCTGGACCGTGCACAGCCCGTCCCAGCCCGACCGGGTCGTGGTCGACAACGCCACGCTGTCGTTGCGGCGCGGTGAGATCGTCGGTCTCGCGGGCCTCATGGGCGCGGGCCGCACCGAGCTCGCGATGAGCGTGTTCGGGCGGTCCTACGGCGTCGGAATCTCCGGCAAGGTCTTCAAGGACGGCCGCGAGATCGACACGCGCACCGTCCGCAAGGCCATCGACCACGGCCTGGCCTACGTCAGCGAGGACCGCAAGCGCTACGGGCTCAACCTGATCCAGGACGTCCAGCTCAACGTGTCCGCGGCCGGGTTGGCCAAGCTGGCGCCGCGCGGCTGGGTGAACGAGAACGAGGAGCACTCGGTCGCCGAGTCCTACCGGCGCTCGATGAACATCAAGACGCCCAGCGTCGCCACCCCGACCGCGTCGCTGTCGGGCGGCAACCAGCAGAAGGTCGTGCTGGCGAAGTGGATGTTCACCGACCCGGACGTGCTCATCCTCGACGAGCCGACCCGCGGCATCGACGTCGGCGCGAAGTACGAGATCTACTCGATCATCAACGACCTGGCCGACCAGGGCCGCGCGGTGCTGGTCATCTCCTCCGAGCTGCCGGAGCTGCTCGGCCTGTGCGACCGGGTCTACGCCCTGTCCGAGGGCCGCATCACCGGTGAGCTCGACCGGGCGGAAGCAACCCAGGAACGCTTGATGCACCACATGACCCAGGGACAGACCTCATGACCACCGAAACCGCGGCCAAGGCGCTGAAGACCCAGGCCGGGCCGCAGCGCAGGTTCACGTTCAACCTGCGGCAGTCCGGCATCTACATCGCGTTCGCCCTGATCGTGGTGCTGTTCACGGTGCTGACGGACGGCGCTCTGCTGACACCGCAGAACATCTCCAACATCATCGTCCAGAACTCGTACGTGCTGATCCTGGCGATCGGCATGATCCTGGTGATCATCGGCGGGCACATCGACCTGTCGGTCGGGTCCGTGGTCGCGCTGACCGGCGCGATCTGCGCGGTGCTGACCGTCCAGCTGGGACTGCCGTGGCCGCTGGCGGTGATCATCACGCTGCTCTCGGGCGCGGTGATCGGCGCGGCGCAGGGCTACTGGGTGGCGTTCTTCGGCATCCCGGCGTTCATCGTGACGCTGGCGGGCATGCTCGTGTTCCGGGCGCTGACGCTGACGGTGCTGGGCAACCAGGGCATCGGCCCGTTCCCGGACCAGATCCGCACGCTGGCCAACGGCTTCACCGAGGGCTACCTCGGCAACGTCGGCCTCGGCCCGCTCGGCGGCGCGGACCTGGTCAGCCTGCTGGTCGGCGTCGCGGTGGTGGCCGGGTTCGCGTTCAACCAGTGGCGCAACCGCAAGGCGCGGCTGAGCTACGGGCAGGTCGTGGACCCGTTCCCGATCTTCGTGGCGAAGATCGCGCTGGCGGCGGCCGTGGTGCTGGCCGTGGTCGTGCAGCTGGCCCGGTTCCGCAACCTGCCGTGGGTGCTCGTGCTGCTCGCGGTGCTGGCGCTGGGCTACTCGGTGATGGCGAACAAGTCGGTGTTCGGCCGGCACATCTACGCCATCGGCGGCAACCTCCAGGCCGCGACGCTGTCCGGCGTGAAGGTCAAGCAGGTCACGTTCTGGGTGTTCGTGAACATGGGCCTGCTGTCCGCGCTGGCGGGCGTGATCTTCGCCGGTCGCCTCAACCAGGCCGGTCCGACCGCGGGCAACGCGTTCGAGCTGGACGCGATCGCGGCGGCGTTCATCGGCGGCGCGGCGGTGCAGGGCGGCGTCGGTCGGGTGGTCGGCGCGATCACCGGCGGCCTGATCATGGGCGTGATCAACAACGGCATGTCGTTGATCGGCGCGCCCAGCGAGCGGGTGATGCTGGTCAAGGGCCTCGTGCTGCTGGCCGCCGTCGCCTACGACGTGTGGACCAAGCGCCGGGGCCGTGCCTGAGCCTCTGTACCGATCAAGGGCCTGCCTCACACCTGTGGGGCAGGCCCTTGACGTAGGCCGGTCACTTCGGATTCACTACCGAACAGACCTGGGAACGCTCCCAGTTCAGACTCGGGCGGCGGCCCGTCACGTCCCCCGACGGGCCGCCACCGTCCACCTTCCAGTCGAAATGCCGAGCACGATCTCCGCCGCCACTCAGGAAAGCGCTTACCAAGCCCTAGGAGATCACCACATGAAAGCACTACTCGCCGTGTCAGCGTTGACAGCGGCGCTGCTCCAGGTCACCGCGCCGGAGGCACAGGCCGCCTGCGGCGACGGCACCTACCACGCCGAGGTGACCGGGTCCGGCAGCAGCTTCACGGCCCGCCGGGGCAGCAGCACGGTCTACACCGGAAGCAGCCTGCGCGCCGCGATGCAGGCGGCCAACGACAGCCTCACCGCGAACCGCACGTCCAAGGAGCGGATCGTCGTCCGGGCGTCCGGCTCCATCCCCGCGGGCGAGCGGTACTCGATGCGCAGCTACACCACGATCGACCTGTGCGGCACCATCAACGTCACCGGCAGCGGCTCGGGCGACTACGCGCCGGTCTACGCGCGCGGCGTCCGCGACATCGAGGTCCAGAACCTGACCCTCACCGGCACCCCGCTGTACGGCATCTTCATGCGCAACGTCACCAACGTGGTGATCGGCAACGTGAACATGCGCCTGTCCGGCGGGCTGGGCGTGCGCATCGACAACCGCGGCGACACCAGCCAGTGGACCCGCAACGTGCGCATCGACTACGTCTACGTGCAGGGCGCCAGGTCGCACGCCGTGGAGACGTACGGGGTGGACGGCCTGACCATCGGCACGGTGGTGGCGCGCAGCGTCGGCGAGTCGGGCCTGCTGCTCAACCAGACGATCAACGCCACGGTGGGCACGGTCGACGCCGAGAACGCGGGCGCCGGCACCGGCTACGCCGCGTTCCGCACGGCCAACCGCAACGGCCGGATCGGCAGCAGCTACCCGATCAACGTCCGGGTCGGGACGGTCAAGGCGCGCGGCGGCGGTCGCGGCATCTTCTGCGTCTCGGAGAGCGGCGGCCTGCAGATCGACCGGATCGACGTCGCCAACACCGGCAACAACGCGATCCTGATCGAGAACTGCTACAACGTGAACATCGCCGCCCAGAGCGGCAGCGTGAGCGGCGGGGGCGAGATCCGGTTGGCGGCGCGGAGCGAGTTCCCGGTGACGCGGGACGTCATCATCCAGAACCTGACCGTCACCAACTCGGCGATCACCGAGAACCCGTGCGGGACGAACACCACGTTCCGCAACAACACGCTGGTCAACAGCAGGCAGAGCATCTGCTAGTGGTGCGGTGACGACCCGGGTCGTGGCGGTGCGGCGACCCGGGTCGTGCTGTGCGGGGACCGCGGGTCGCGGCGTTTGGTGGTCGTGGTGCGGTGCGGTCGGGTGCGGTCGGGTGCGGTCGGGTGCGGTCGGCTGGGGTGCGGTCGTGGCTGGTTGGCGGTGCGGGTGGTGGCTGTGCGGTGATCCGGTCGGGTCGGGTTGGTCCGGGTATGTTCGGTCGGTGACCTCGGGAACCGGCCCTCGCACCGCTCGTTCCTGGCCGGACCTGCCCGAAGTCGCGCGTGACGTGCTGCTGGAGGTCCTGATCCACGGCACGATGCCGCGGGCCGAGATCGCGACCCGACTCCACCTCTCCCGGCCCACCCTCACCAGGGCGACCCGCACCCTCGTGCTGAGCGGACTGCTCGTCGAGGGCGAGACGCAACTGCGCTCGTCCACCGGCAGGCCCTCGGAGATGCTCCACGTGCGTGGCGAGTCCCACCACTTCCTGGGCGTGAAGCTCACCGCCGACCGCCTCTACGCCGTCGTCACCGACCTCACCGCCAAGGTCGTCGACACCGCGGACCAGCCCCTGCGGTCCACCGACCCGGCCGACGTGGTCGCCCGGATCGCCGAGGTCGCGGCGAGCTTCCCGAACCTGACGGCCATCGGCGTGACGCTGGGCGGCACCGTGCACGACGGGGTGGTGACCGAGGCGGGGTTCCTGCGGTGGGTGAACGTGCCGCTGCACGACGCGGTCACCGCCGCCACCGCCCTCCCCACGGCGGTCGACAACGACGTGCAGGCGCTGACGTCGGCGGAGCACTGGTTCGGCGCGGGCGCGGGGCTGGACTCGATGGCCCTGGTCACGGTGGGCGCGGGCGTCGGCTGCGGCGTGATCATCGACGGCAAGCTGGTCCGGGGCGCGCACGGCCTCACGCCGAGGATCTCCCACATCCTCATCGACCCGAGCGGTCCGCAGTGCGGGTACGGCCACCGCGGTTGCGCGTCGAGCTACCTGATGACGCACGTGATGCTGCGCCAGTTGGATGGGGACCCGACGTACGAGGAAGCGGTCGGGCGGGCGTTGGCGGGTGACCCGGTGGCCAAGCGGGTGTTCGACGACGCGGGCTACGCGCTGGGTGTCCTGATCGCCACGGTGGCGAACTTCCTGGATCCGCGGAAGATCCTGCTGACGGGTGACGGGCTCCCGCTCTTCGAGGTGTCGGAGCAGCGGGTGGTGGACGGGATCAGGGCGAGCTACGAGGCCGACCCGGCGCTCATCGACCTGGACGTCCAGCCGTTCGACTTCGGCGAGTGGGCCCGCTCGGGCGCGGCACTGGCCATCCGCGCCACCCTGACCGGTGGCCTCCGCCCCTGACTGCTTCTCACCCTCGAGTGGGTCGAACGCTCAGGTCGGGTGTGGCGAACGTTCAGCTCGTGCGTCCGGACGTTCCGGGTGTGCCGAGCTGAGCGTTCAGGTCGGTCGAGTTGAGTGTTCGGGTGTGGTGAGTTGGGTGTTCGGGGTGGTGTTTGTCCTGTTCGGCTCGATTTGACATGGGGCCCTTACGGGCACCCCAGGCAGGCCGAAGCCGGGCAGGCCTGGCGGGAAAAGCGTCCGCCAAGCCTGCCCGGCTTCGACCAGCCTATGGCACCCGAAC
>NZ_JBEOVG010000169.1:0-7267 GCF_040295345.1 Actinosynnema sp. NPDC002837 | reverse complement strand
AGTGGCCACGTCCGGCCACTGCCGAGGCCCGCGGTCGGCGATCAGTCGAGGAAGTAGCCCATGTTGCCCTCGGTGATCTGGCCTTCGCAGTTCGGGTCGTAGGACTCCATGTGGTCACCGCTGCCCCGCACCACGCAGCGGTAGATCGGGTGGCTGCCGGCGACCGCGCCGTCGTGGGCGTAGCCGAGCAGGCCGACGCGGGTCTGGCCCTCGCAGTTCACGTCGTAGGAGGTGAAGTTGTCCCAGCCGACCGCGCAGCGGTACAGCGCGTGCGTGCCCGGGGCCTGGCTGGTCAGGAGGCGGCCCAGGGACGCCTCGGCCACGTAGCCCGACGGGGCGCCGGTGACCGACGTGAGGTGGTCGCGACCGCCGTAGTAGCGGACCGCCGTGACGGTCGACGGGCCACCGGTCGTCGGGCCGGTGAAGAGCAGGCGGTTCGGCGAGCCCGCGCCCGGGTTGGTGATCTTGTTCGGGGTCGAGGCGTCGACGAGCGCGGCGTGCACGGTCGCCGGCGCGTCACCGGGGTGCGTGGCCAGGTACAGCGCCGCGGCGCCCGCGACGTGCGGTGCGGCCATCGAGGTGCCGCTGATGGTGTTGGTGGCGGTGTCGCCGGTGTGCCAGGACGAGGTGATGTTCTGACCGGGCGCGAACACGTCGGTGCACGTGCCGTAGTTGGAGAACGACGCCCGCGCGTCGGTGTTCGTCGAGGCGTTGACGGTGACCGCCTCGCGCACCAGCGCCGGGCTGAAGCCGCACGCGTCGGCGTTGGAGTTGCCCGACGCGAGGGCGTACGTGACGCCGGAGGCGATCGAGTTGCGCACGGCCGTCTCCAGGGGCGCGGTGGCCGCGGAGGCGGTGGCGCCGAGGCTCATGTTCGCGACCGCGGGCTTGACGGCGTTCGCGGTCACCCACTCGACGCCGCTGATCACCTGGGCGAACGTGCCGGAGCCCGCGCAGTTGAGCACGCGCACGGCGACCAGCTGCACGCCCTTGGCGACGCCGTAGTGGCTGCCGCCGACCGTGCCCGCCACGTGCGTGCCGTGGCCGTTGCAGTCGGTGTTGGAGCCGTCCACGGCGTCGTAGCCCCACGACGCCCGGCCGCCGAACGTCGAGTGGGTGGTCCGGATGCCGGTGTCGAGGATGTACGCGCGCACGTTGGCCGCGGCCGTGTCGTAGCTGTAGGAGGAGTTCAGCGGCAGGTCGCGCTGGTCGATGCGGTCGAGCCCCCACGAGGGCGGGTTCGGCTGCGTGTCGACGGCCTGGACCCGGCCGTCCTCGCTGACCGACCGCACCGCCGGGTCGGCGGCCAGTCTTCTCGCTTCCCGTTCGCTCGCGGTGACGGCGAAGCCGCGTAACGCGTGCCGCCACGTGGCCGTGACCGTGCCGCCGTGCTCGGCGGTGAGGTCGGCCGCCTGGGCCGCCACCTCGTCCTTCAACACCACCACGTAGTGCCCCGGCACGGCCGTGCCGGCGGCGGCGAGCCGGATGTCGCCCTCCGCCGCGCCCGCCGGTGGCGCGCCGACCAGGAGACCGGTGGTGAGCGCCACCGCGCCCACCACCCCGTTCACGAAGACCTTGCGCTTCATCGAAACCTCCGCAGGGTTGAGATCCGACCACCGAGCGTGACACGCGGGTCACGGGTGCGGGGCAGGCCGGTGCGGCAGCCCGAAGGGTGGCGGCACGCGGTCGCAACCACGCGCTGCCGAAGGGCGTCCGCGCTCGTCGTCATCCGCAGGGCACGCCTGGTTCGAACGGCCGGCCGCGCGTGGCGCGAATGGTCGTCGCGCGCCGCCCCGGCGTCACGTCCGGCCGTCGAGGCCGAACCTCTCCGCGAACGCCGCCAACTGCTCCCGCTGCTCACCGGGGTCCGCGCTGGTCGCGCTCACGACGACGCGGGTCACGCCCTGCTCGGCGAACGCCTCCGCCGTGTCCGTGGACATCTCGATGGAGCCCCACCGGGTGTAGTCCAACGCGTCCGGGTCACGACCGGCCTCGATCGCGGTCGAGCGCGCGAGGTCCCACTGGAGCGCGCGTTCGTCGGGCATGAGCATGCCGCCGGGGAAGTACCCGTCACCACGGCGCCCGGCCCGGCGCGCGGCGGCCCGGCTCGAACCGCCGACGTGGACGGGCAGGTGCCGGACGCCGAGCGGTTTCGGGAAGCTGCACAGGTCCTCGAAGGCGAAGAACTCCCCCGCGAAGCTCACGCCCTCCTCGCCGCCCTCCCACAGCAGCCGCAGCACGTCGATCGCCTCGTCGGCACGTCGGCCGCGCGTGCCGAAGTCCACCCCGACCGCCCGGGCCTCGCCGGGCAACGTGCCCAGGCCCACGGTCAGCAACCGCATCCGGCCCTTCGACAGCACGTCGACCGTCGCCAGGCGCTTGGCCAGGACCACCGGGTGGTGGTACGGCAGCAGCAACACCCCCGTGCCGAGCAGGATCCGGCTCGTCGCCGCCGCGACGAACGCGAGGCAGTCGACCGGGTCGGCGTAGGGCAGTGCCGGCGGGATCTCGTGCGCGCCGACCGCGGCGCCGGGGTACACCGCGACGTGCTCCGGCAGGTACAACGCCTCGAAGCCGCACTCCTCGGCGTGCCGGGCGTAGGCGACGAGCCGGTCGGGGTCGACGCCGAAGTACGGCGTGCTGTAGCTGACGGCGAACTTCATCGGACAGTCCTCATGGACCCCGACGCTAGGCGTTGACGTCGACGTCAACGCAAGCCGACCGCGCTCACCTCTCGTTGCCGCGCTTGTAGTTGCCGGTCACCCGCGCCGACAACGCGCGACACCAACACCTGGCCGTCCTCGGCACCCGCCAGTCGAACGGGTCGTCTTCGAGTCCCACCGGCGGGTTCAGGTGCGCAGGATCGGCGGGTGCAGGACCGTGGCCGGGCCGCGGCGGTAGATGACGGCGGGACGTCCGCCGTTGCCGCTGGTGCGCTTGCCGGTGGCCACCAGGAAGCCGTCGACCCCGGTGACCTTGCGGTGGAAGTTGCGCGCGTCCAACTCCTCGGACCACACGATCTCGTAGACGCGCCGCAGCTCCGAGATCGTGAACTCGGGGTTGCAGAAGGCGGTGGCGAGCGTCGTGTACTCCAGCTTCGAGCGGGCCCGGTCGACCGCGTCGGCGATGATCTGGCCGTGGTCGAACGCGAGCCGCCGGCGGCGGCCGAGCACCCGGTCCACCGGCACCCACCGCGCCCGTTCGGCGTCACCGCCCGCGCTGGGCAGCGGCAGGTTCGGCACGATGGCCAGGTAGCAGACGGTGACCACCCTCATGCGCGGGTCACGGCCCGGCGCGCCGTAGGTGCGCAACTGCTCCAGGTGCAGCCCGGCCGCGTCGAGCCCGGTCTCCTCGGCGAGCTCCCGAGCCGCCGCGACGTCGATGTCCTCGTCCTCAGTGGACAGGAACCCGCCCGGCAGCGCGAGGCGGCCGCGGTACGGCTCGACGCCCCGGTTGACCAGCAGCACGTGCAGGCGTTCCGCGCGCACGGTGAGCACCGCGAGGTCGACGGCTATCGCCACCGTCGGGATCGTCCATGAGGCGTCCATCGCATCACCTTAACTTCTCGTCGTTGTGACGACAAATGGACCGACGGCGGCGGAACACCCCTCGGCCAACGACGTGCGGACGCCGACGGGCACGGACCGCGCCGGTAACCGTCAGGTTGACGAAAACCATGGGTCGGTCTTATCGTCAGACTGACGTCAAGGTTCGGACCCCTGTACCGCCGGCGCCTACCGTCGACCGGCCCCGCCCCGCCGACCGCGCCGTTTCCGCTGTCATCACATGCGCGCCCGGCCAGTGAACGGAGCAGAGCAGATGATCGTGGTCCTCACGGCGCTGGAGGTCGAGCGCGCTGCCGTCGTCCAGCACCTCGTCGACGTGCGGCCGCACCGACATCCCACCGGGACGATCTTCGAGCGCGGTGTGCTCGCCGGCCACCCCGACCACCACGTCGTGGTCGCCCTGACCGGCGCCGGCAACGGGGCCGCGGCCGTCATGACCGAACGCGCCCTCACCGAGTTCCAGCCGTCCGCCGTGCTGTTCGTGGGTGTCGCGGGCGGTCTGAGGGACTGGCTACGCCTCGGCGACGTGGTCGTCGCCACCCGCGTGTACGGCTACCACGCGATGCGCAGCGAGGACGACGGCGACCACGCCCGACCCCGCGCGTACGAGACGGCGCACACCCTCGAGCAGACCGCCCGGGTGCTGGCGCGCACGCCGGCGTGGCGCTCCGGGCTGCCCGCCGGCCAGGAGCCTCCCCAGGTCCACTTCGAGCCGATCGCGTCGGGCGAGGTCGTGCTCAACACGAGGACGTCGGCGACCGCGCGGCACCTGAGCCACCACTTCAACGACGCGGTCGCCGTGGAGACGGAGAGCGCGGGCGTCGCGCAGTGCGGCCACCTGCACGGCTCGACACCGACCATCACGATCCGGGGGATCAGCGACTTCGCCGACGGCGCGAAGGACGCGGCCGACCGCGGGGGTTCGCAGGAGCTGGCGGCGCGCAACGCGGCGCTGTTCATGCGCGTGCTGATCGCCGAGCTGTCGTCGACGCCGGACCAGCCGGACCCGCGCAACGGCAGCGGCAACGGCACGTCGGTCCACAACAGCGTGTCCGGCACGGCCAACTTCGCCATCCAGGCCGGGGTGATCAACGGAGGGGTCTGGTTCGGCGACTCCCCCGGGCCGGACCTCCTCGCCCTGGAACGGCTCACCACCGCCGTCGCGGAGGCCCGCCGGACCGACCGGCTGACGGTGGAGGCGTTCACCGGCGCGATGCTCGGCTTGGTGGACCTCCGCCACCAGGCGAGCACCGCACCCACCGACACCACCCGCCTGCGGGCCCTGCGCGCCGGCCTCGCGGACCACTTCGCCGGTGATCCCGAACTGCTCGCCCTGCTCGCCCGGGTCTTCGGTGGCGCGCCGTGAGCCGGCAGGACGGCGAGCCCGAGGTCAGGAACACCGTCGAGGGCGACAACAACCGCGTCACGCAGGTGGGCGTGGTCAACGGTGGCGCGGTGTTCCACGGCGATTCGACGGTGTACCAGTTCACCAAGGACGACCCGCCCCAGCGCAAGTACGAGGTGGCGCGCAACCACCTCGCCGGCGGCTCGCCCAGGATCGCCGAGGGACTGCTGACCGAGGTGGTCCGGGCCGGCCTGTCGAGCACCGAGGTCGCCTACCACTACGCCCTGGCCACCCTGAGCGAGCGCTCGATCAACCAGCTCGGGTCGGCGCAGTTCGAGCAGATCAAGACGGCGTCGGGCATCGCCGACCGGTACGCCCACGACTCGTGGCGTGCCGCCCTCGACGTCATCCGCGACCTGATGGCGTGCGTGACCGCGCAGGAGCACGAGCGGGAACCCGACCGCGAGGCGCTCGACGAGGTGCTCGCCCGGTTCAACGTCCTGTCCAAGCAACGCCGCGAGGAGATCACGCGACACCTCGGCATGATCATCGGCGGCGCGATGCAGGACCGGCTGGACCGCGACAACTCCGAGGCGGTCGCCGAGGCCCGCGTCTCCGGCAACCGCTCCGAGCGGGCCTGGAAGTTCTTCGAGGCGACGCCCGCCGAACCCCGTCTCGTCACGCCGTACGAGGACGGCCGGGTGCCGCTGCGCACGTGGGCCCTCACCGTGCTCGGCGGCGTCGTGCTGATCGGCGGGCTCCTCGTGCCGCTGAGCGCCGCGGCGCCGGGCGTGGCGGACGCGGTCGCGGCGTGGACCGCCTTGGCCGTCCTCGCGCAAGGGGTGACCGTGTGGCTGGGCGGGCGGGTCGTGGCGTCCCGCCGGCGCCGGCGGCGGCTGGAGGTGGAGCACGGTGGGCGCCGCGTCCCGGAAGCGGTGGAGAACCTGCGCCGGCTGGGCAGCAAGCGGTTCCGCGCCGACGTACTCGGGCTCATCGAGCGGGAGATCGACCGGAAGCACCCGGACAAGCACGTCGAGGGACGGCGGTGGAAGGACGACGCCAAGCGCAGCGGGCAGATGCTCTACCTGCGGCTGGTGCGCACCTACGGCTCGGTGATCCCCGACCCGGAGCACCGCGACGCCTACCGCCGTGCCGTCAAGCGCGAGATCAGCGCGTGGACGCTGCACTGGCTCGTCAGGATGCACGTCGCCCGTTGGGCGGACCGGTGGTCCGACGGCCGGTTCTTCGCCTTCCGCAAGGTCTCGCACGCCGAGGTGGCCCAGGGCGTGGCCGCGCTGCTGGGCGCGCTGGTCGCGATCATCGGTGTCGCCGGTGCCCACGCGGCCCTGGGCGAGTGGTCCGCGGTGACCTCGATCTGGGGCGCGACGGTGGCAGGCGTCGTGGTGGGCGGCACGGGCGGGGCGGACCTGGTCGGCCGGAAGCTGGCCCTGTCGCACGAGCGCGCCGAGTGCCAGGCGTTGTTGGAGGAGGAACGGGCGGAACGGGAGCGCTGCCTCGAACAGCTCGCCGACCGCCCCACGGACGCCGAGATGGCGCGGTGGTTCGACTTCGACAAGGCGCACCTCAAGGCCGTGGCCATGAAACGGGCCGGGCTGGCCAACCGGGACGTCATCGCGCACGTCGTCCTCACCGAAGGGCTGCCGCGGGCCAAGCGCGCCCGGGTGATCTACGGACCGCCCCGCTACTCCAACTACCTCGTGCTGGTGTTCCTCCTGACGGAGAACGGCGTGCGCGAGTTCCGGTTCGACCTGCAGTTCGAGATCGCCGCCGTGAGCAACGAACAGCGCGCGTCCTTCAGCTACGGCTCGCTGGTGCTCGTGGAGGTCAAGGAGGTGGGTGTGCAGTTCGCCGGCGAGAAGCGCACGATCGTCCTCGTCTGGGACAACGACGACACCACCCTGCTGGAATCGCGCCAGGGCACGGTGTTGAGCCGGGCACTGCACCTGTCGTTGCAGAACAGCCGCGACATCAGCCTGGTCGTGGAGAACTTCGAGGAGCTCAGCGACAAGGAGGAGAACCCGGAGCAGCTGGAGGAACTGGCCTTCGCCGCCTCCGGGATCACGTCGGCGCTGCGCATCCTGGAAGCCGTGGCGGTCGAGGGCCGCGAGTGGATCAAGGAGGAACGCCGCCGGCGCGACCGGGGCTTCGAGGAGTGGAAGCGCGCGGAAGGCCTCGACCCGTCCGCGCTTCGGGCCGCGCCGCACGCCGACGTGCTCGCGCTCGGGTCGGCCGAGGCGCCGGCGACCGAGGACCACGGAGTCGACGACCTGCCGTTCGCGTCGCCGGACGACAACTGAGTCGAACGGACGGCCGGCAGCCAGGGCCACGCGGCCCT
>NZ_JBEOVG010000168.1:0-7540 GCF_040295345.1 Actinosynnema sp. NPDC002837 | reverse complement strand
GTGGGCTTGTAAAACTCCGCGCTTTAATTTAACCCCCACTACACCCACAAGCGCCCCGCGTCCTCGGGGGCGGGGGTTAGGGCCGGGGTGTCCCGGGGCGGGGGGCGCGGGCCCCCCCGCGCGCCCCGGGGGCGATCGCCCCGGTCCGGGGGTGTTGTGCTGGGATGGTCCGCGTTCTCGGGAAGATCAACGAGGAGGGACCCTTCCATGCGCTTGGCACTGACCGCCGCGGTTCTCGGGCTGTCCGCGGGGGTGTTGTCCGGCTGCGGCGGTGACGACGGCGCGCAGAACGCGTCCCCGGCGACGACCACCACCACCGCGGCCACGTCGAAGGCGGCGGAGGAGCCGGAGGCCGAGGGTCTGACCGGCACGTGGGAGCCGATCAACGACAGCCCGATCGCCACCCTCACCATCACCGGCACGACCGCGCGGACCACCGGTGAGCTGGCCTGCCCCGGCACGATCGCCGACGCCGACTCGGCCAAGCCGGCCCTCACCCTGGACTGCACCACGCCGAACGAGGACCGCAAGCGCGGGACGCTGGAGCTCAAACCGGACGGCTCGGCGCTCGTCGTCACCTGGGAGGGGCCCTCCTGGGGCGGCGCGATCGACAGCTTCGAGCGCGCCGGCTGACCTCGCCGGGACCGGAATTGTCGGACCCCCTCGCTAGCGTCGCCGCATGACTCTCCCCACCGCCGCTGACGAGGCCCGTTTCTGGGCGATGCTGGAAGACGCCTGGGCCGGTCTCGGTCCCGGCCCGAACGAGGTGCGCCGCGCGTTGGCCAAGCGCGACGTGTCCGAGGAGGCCTTCGAGGAGGCCGCCGAGCTGGAAGAGCACCTCGAAGGCGTGCTGCGGGCGTTGGCGCGGGCGTGCGAGGGGCTGTCCGCCGAGGAGCTGACCGCGCTGGACCGGGTCGTCGAGCGCAAGCTGTACGACATCGACCGGGCGGACGTGCAGGCGGTCACCGACGGCTCGGACGACGGCTTCCTGTACGCGCGCGGCTTCGTCTTGGCGCTCGGCCAGGAGTTCTACGAAGCCGTGGCCCGCGATCCCCGGGTGGCGGTGGTGGACGCCGAGTGCGAGGCGTTCTGCTACTTCTTCGCCCACGCGCACGCGGACCGGTTCGGGGACTTCCCCGGTACGGGGTCGGGGATCTCCCGGGAATCGTGCTCGAACCCGGCGGGGTGGCCCCGGTAGCCGGTACCGTCGAAGTCGTGATCGACTTCGAGAAGCAGTCAGTCTTCAAGCTGGCGCCGTGCCGGCCGGAGGACATCGCGTCGCAGGTGTCGCCGATCCTGATCCAGGGCGAGCAGATCGTGTCGAGCTTCAAGACGGTCCGGGACTTCGTGGTGTTCACCAACAAGCGCGTGATCGCGGTGAACGTCCAGGGCATGACCGGCCGCAAGAAGGACTTCACGTCGCTGCCCTACAGCCGGGTGCAGGCGTTCTCGATCGAGACGGCGGGCACGTTCGACATGGACGCCGAGCTCGACCTGTGGTTCAGCGGCCTGGGTCAGGTGCGGCTGGAGTTCAAGGGGCACGCCGACGTGCGGTTGCTCGGGCAGATGATCGCGACGTTCATCCTCTAGCCGCGCCAGGGGTGACGCCGCCGCCAACCGGTCGTGCCCGCCGGCGCCGGCGGCGGACACGCTGCACGCCGGCGGCGGGCACTCCGCACGCTGGTCACGCGGACACGCTGCACGCTGGTGGCGGCGGGCACACCGGTGGCCGGGGTCCGGGCCGGCACGCCCTGCCGGCAGGAGCCCTCAGGCCGCGGCCGATCGGCTCGGCGCCGGTGAGGTCGAGCGTGACCGATGCGGGCACGTGCGCGGCCAGGTCGAGCGTCCCGACGCGGGCAGAGCGCGGCCGGGTCGAGCGTCACCGATGCGGGCACGTGCGCGGCCAGGTCGAGCGTCCCGACGCGGGCAGAGCGCGGCCGGGTCGAGCGTCACCGACGCGGGCACGCGCGCGGCGCGGTCCGGCCTCGCGCGAGGCACGGCGCCGAGGGGTGGTGATCAGCCTGTGCCGCAACGGGTCGAGCGCCGTCACACCTCGTACATCAACGAGTTCCACCGCTCGACGAAGACCTCACGGGGTATGGGCTTCACCGGGTCGTCGTGCGGGTCGATCGGCTCGTCGGTGAGGCCGCCGTACGCGTCCTCCATCCGCCGCCACGAGTAGCGGTGCATCCCACCCGCCGAGGGTAACTCGATCTGCCGGATCGCGATCAGCTCACCCTCGTGCTCCACGGTCTCGTAGAGCGCACGCGCGCCTTCGTCCACCCAGCCCTCGACGTCCACGAACTCGAAGTACGCGCGCGGCCGGTCCGACTCCTCCAGAGCGCGGTAGAAGGCGACGACGTCGTCCATCCGGCTCGAGATCCCGATCATCGGACCGAACGGGTCGTGCCGTCCCACCCGACCAGCGCGTCGGGCAGCACCTCCGCCAACTGCGCCGGGTAGACCGTGGCGTCGGTCGACGCCAGTTCCTCCACCGACCACCACCGGTGCCGGCGAATGGTCCGCTGCTCGATCTCGTTGAACCGCGAGGTGTCCACGTCGACCGCCTCCACCTTTCCGACGAAGAACCACTCGACCGCCGCGTAGTTCAAGCCGTCGAAGGCGAACACGGCGTGCCGCTTCCACACCGGACCGACCAGCTCGTCACCGGAGACCTCGACACCGGTCTCCTCGAACAGCTCCCGCACCGCCGCGGTCCGGACGTCCTCCCCCGGCTCGACCCCACCGCCCGCGGTGAACCAGAACGGCTCGTCCGGCCGGTTCGGGTCGAACCCCTCGAACAACAGCACCCGGTCCTCGACGTCCAGCAGCACGACCCGCGCCGACACGCGCTGGGTCAACGTGGACGCCTCGGCGTCACCGCCGGGTTCGGCGATCTCGAAATAGGACGGCGTCGGCGCGGTGCCCGCGAGCCGCAACCACCGCACGGACCGACGCCGGCGCAAGGCCAACGTGTCGCGCACGGCGTCATTGTGCACCCGACGGGCCAGCACCACCCGCTGTTCCGCATCGGACAGCTCGGCCGCCAGCGCGGGCTCCAGGACGGACCGGTCGAGCGCGTCCAGCAACGCCGACAACCGGTTCTCCGCCGCCTCGCGGTCCGGCCGCGCCGACCGCTCGGCCCGGTCCGCCGCCGCACGCAGCTCCGGCTTGCCGCACACCGCCGCCACCGCTCGCGTCACCACCGCGCGCCGCGCCAGGGCGGCGTCCAGCGCCGCCCAGGCCGCGTCCGTGCGCACGTGCAGCCGGTCGAGCCGGTTGGCCGTGCCGAGCGTCCACGGGCCGACCAGCACGGCCAACGCCAGCAACACCAGGAACGTCGTCGCGACGCCGGAGCTCGTCACGCCTCACCCACCCGACGCGGGTCCGCCGCCATGGCGCTCTCATACACCCGCACCACCTGGTTCGCGACCACCGACCAGTCGAACATCATCACCCGCTGCCGCGCCGCGTCCACGTAGTCCGCCCGCCGGCCGGGGTCGGTCAGCAGCTCCCCTAACGCCCGGGCCAGCGCCGACGAGTCGCCCACCGGGGTCAGCACGCCCGCCTTGCCGTCGTCGAGCACGCGGCGGAACGCGTCGAGGTCGCTGGCGAGCACCGCCGCGCCCGCCGACATCGCCTCGGTGAGGATGACCCCGAAGCTCTCGCCACCGGTGTTGGGCGCGCAGTAGACGTCCACGCTGCGCAGCGCGCGCGCTTTCGTCTCGTCGTCCACCATGCCGAGGAACACCATCCGCGACGCCAGCTCCGGCCCCGCCTGCTTGCGCAGCTCGTCTGCGTCGCCGCGACCCACCACCAGCAGCCGCACGTCCGGCGCGTCGAGCTCGCGGAACGCCTCGAGCAGCACCGGCATGCCCTTGCGCGGCTCGGTGAACCGGCCGACGAACCCGACCGTGCCGCCGGGTCGCGGGTAGCCGTCCAGGGGCGTCGCGTCGGCGAAGAACCCGACGTCGACGCCGTTGGGGATCTCCACCGCGTCACCGCCGAGGTGCTCCACCTGCACGCGGCGGGCCAGCGCGGACACCGCGATCCTGGCGGTGATCTTCTCCAGGAACGGCTGCAGCACCGCCTGGAACGCCGAGAGCATCTTCGAGCGCGGCGTCGACGTGTGGAAGGTGGCCACGATCGGGCCGTCGGCCACCATCAGCGCCAGCATCGACAACGACGGCGCGGTCGGCTCGTGCAGGTGCAGCACGTCGAAGTCGTGCTCGGCGATCCACCGCCGCACGCGGGTGAACGACACCGGTCCGAACGAGAGTCGCGCCACTGAACCGTTGTACGGGATCGCGACCGCCCGACCGGCCGAGGTGACGAATTCCGGCACCGGCGTGTCGTCGTCGACGGGCGCCAGCACCTCCACCTCGTGCCCGAGGCCGCGCAGCGCGCGCGCCAGGTCGACCACGTGCGCCTGCACTCCCCCTGGCACTTCGAAGGAGTACGGGCAGACTATGCCGACCTTCACGCGGATTCCCCCCGGCGGGCCAGGACCCGGCGCAGCGCCTTCTGCCTGCTCTCCGGCAGGTCGGCCAGCCACAGCTGCTGCATCATGTGCCAGTCGGTGGGGTGCGCGGCGATGTCGGCGGCGAACACGTCGGCCATCTGCTGGGTCGCCGCGGGCACGCCCGCCGTGCCGGGGACCCGGATCGGCGGGTGCAGCCGGATGACCCAACCGTCCTCGGTGAACCAGAGGCCGGCCGGGATCAGCGCCGCGCCGGTGGTCGCGGCCAGGTGCGCGGGGCCGGCGGGCATCATGGTGCGCTCGCCGAAGAACGTCACGGGCACGCCGCCCGCGGTGAGGTCGCGGTCGGCGAGCAGGCAGACGACCTGGTTCGCCCGCAGTCGTTCGGCGAGCACGAGCGCCGGGTTGCGGTCGCCGCCCGTCAGCGGCACGACCTGGAAGCCCAGGCTCTCCCGGAACGCGATGAACCGCCGGTACAGCGACTCGGGCTTGAGCCGCTCGGCGACGGTGGTGAACGTGCCGCAGTGCCCGACCAGCCAGACGCCCGCCATGTCCCAGTTGCCGCAGTGCGGCAGCGCGATGACCGCGCCGCGTCCCTCGGCCAGCGCCGCGTCCAGGTTCTCGACGCCGGTCATCGTCCGGTCCAGCTCGGCGTAGAGCTCCCGCTGGTCCAGCGACGGCATCCGGAACGCCTCGCGCCAGTACCGCGCGTAGGAGCGCACGGCCAGCCGGACCAGCTCGTCCAGCTCGGCCTCGCCCGCCTGCGGCACGACCCGGCGCAGGTTGGACCGCAGCTGCCGCACGCCACCGCCGCCACGCCCGGCGGCCCGGTCGGCGACCGCGTCGAACAGCGCCCGCGCCGCCCTCTCCGGCAGCAGCCGCACCAGGCGCCACCCGGCCGCGTAGCCCAGGTCGACCAGGGTGCCCTTGATGTCGCGAGCGGTCACGTACCGAGCTCCTTCGCGGCGCGGCTCACGGCCAGGATGCGCTGCACCACGGTGATCGACACCAGCGCGGCCAGCAGGTACAGCGCCACCGGCAGGACGTAGGGCACGCCGAGCCCGTGCAGGCCGACGCCGACCAGGGCCACGATGAACCGCTCGGCGCGTTCGGCCAGCCCGCCGTCGGCGGAGAGCCCGGACGCCTCGGCCCGGGCCTTCACGTAGGACGTGACCTGGGCGCCGACCAGCGAGACCAGGGTCGCCGCGGCCAGGCCGTGCTCGCCCGCGCCGAACGCCCACCAGGCGATGGCGGCGAACAGCGCGCCGTCGGCGATCCGGTCGCAGCTCGCGTCCAGCACGGCGCCGAACTTCGTGCCGCCGCCCTGCGCGCGCGCCATCGCGCCGTCGATCAGGTCGAACAGCACGAACACGGTGACCAGCGCCGCGCCGGTGAACAGCTGCCCGCGCGGGATGAACCACAGCGAGACGGCGACGGAGCCGACGGTGCCCAGCACCGTGACGGCGTTCGGGGTGAGGCCGCGGCGCAGCAGCCACGCGCCGATCGGATCGGTGACGCGCGAAACGGACGCGCGGGCGAAGATGTTCAGCATGGGGTGGCGGGGCACCTACCGACGGGGACGAAGTGGTCACCGGCAGCCTAACCACCCAGCTCAGCCGAGCTTGCGGTGGTCCCTGGAGATGTGCTCCAGCAGGTCCTCCAGCGCGTCGCCGCGCACCGCCAGCCGTTCGAGCCTGCCGAACAGGGCCAGGTACTCGCGCACGTCGTGCGGGTCGGTGATGGTGGCGTTGCCGGTCAGCACGCTCAACGTCACCACCCGCTCGTCGTACACCTGGAACCCGTGCAGGGCCACCATGTTCGCGTCCGCCGTCCACGGCACCACGCCGAGCTGCACATTGGGTCTTCGGACGATCTGCACGAGGTGGTCGATCTGCTCGCACATCAGGTCCGCGGACCCCATCCGCCAGCGCAGCGCGCTCTCGGCCAGCAGGAACACGAACCGCTTGCCCAGGTCGTCCATCCGGGCACGGCGGCTGCGCAGGGTGGCGATCGCCGTGTCCTGCTCGTGCGGGGGCATCGTGTTGTGCACGACCCGCAGGTAGTTCTCGCTCTGCAGCAGCGCGGGCACACCCGCGTTCTGGAAGAAGCGGCTGGTGGTGGCACGGGCCTCGATGCGGGCCACGGTCTGCTGGTGGCGGTGCGCCCCGCGGTGCAGCACCACGCGGCGGGTCTCCGCCTCGGCGTGCAACTGACGGGCCAACTCCACCAGCTCGACCCTGGTCTCCCTGGTCGCGGACAGCTCGGCGACCAGGCGCTCCACGTCGGTCACGGACGGGAGGAGCATGCCGTTCTCGATCTTCGACAGCTTGGACTGGCTCATCCCGGTAGCGCGCGCCGTGGCCGTTCCGGTCATCTTGGCCTCGGTGCGCAGCCTTCGTAACTCGCGCGAGAGCCGTTCTCGGGCCAGCCGCGAACGCTCAGGTGCGGTCATGCAACGCACCGTATCGACGCTCACCCCTCTTGACGATCGGCCAGGAAGGTGTCTGAGGCCGCGCCGGCCGTCGCCCGGGGTGATCTGGGACACGTCGGCGGCCGTTTCGGCGAGCGCACGTGCATCCAGTCGTGCAGGTGCGCTTGCAGCAGGTCCCGGGCCTGCGGGTGATCGTCCTGGCGGCCGGCGGGCCGCCGCGGGCCGGGGTCAGAACGAGACGCGGAGCAGGACCAGGTCCTTCTGCACCAATCTGATCTCGACGCCGGTGATGTCGGACCGGGCCAGCTCGGTCGTCGCGGTCGGCCGGGTGGTCGAGCCGGGACCGGCCGTCCAGGTCGCGACCCGCACCGCGGCGCCGTCGGCCAGGAGCACGTGCAGGGAGTAGGCGAACACGGGCGGCGGCGGCCCGTCCGGCACGGCGTAGGAGCACAGCACGTCGATCCGGGTGCCCCACGGCTCGTCCACCAGCCGCACGCTGGCCGTCACGGGGCTCGGCATGGTCTGGTGCAGCTCGACGTCGGGCGGGGGCGTCGGCGTGGTGGTCGAGGTGGCCGGGACGGTGGTCGCGGCGACGGGGGCGGTCGGTCGCACGGCCGTCGCGACCGCCG
>NZ_JBEOVG010000167.1:0-7972 GCF_040295345.1 Actinosynnema sp. NPDC002837 | reverse complement strand
GCTGCCCCCCCCCCCCCCCCCACAACAACACCCCAAAAAACACCTCCTCCCCCCCCCGCCCCCGCGCGGGGGCGCGCCCCCCGGCCCCCCCCCCCCCCGCCCCGCTGATCCCGTCGGCTCACAGCGTGGGGACGATCTGGGCGATGGTGCCGTCGGCGTTGAACGTCATGCGGTCCACGGTGGTCTCGCGGTTGGTGCCGTTGCCGGCGGGCACGGCGAAGCGGTGGTAGGCGACGTGCCAGGTGTCGCTGCCGGGCGCCTTGACCACGGAGTGGTGACCGGTGCCCTTGATGCCCAGCTCCAAGCGCTTCTGCAGCACCACGGCCCGCTTGGTCCACGGGCCGAGCGGCGACGTCCCGGTGGCGTAGGCGACCTGGTAGTTCTCGTCGCGGGTGTCGTTCTCCGACCACATGAAGTAGTAGGTGCCGTTGCGCTTGAACACGAACGAGGCTTCGCGGTAGTTGCTCGGGGTGATGGTGCGGACCTTGGCCGGGTCGAAGGAGGTCATGTCGGCGTTGAGCGGGACGACGTAGGCGGTTCCGTTGCCCCAGTACAGGTAGGACTGCCCGTCGTCGTCGGTGAACACCATGGGGTCGATGGCCTGCCCGGAGTAGGAGCCCGCGCGGATCAGCGGCCTGCCGAGGGCGTCGCGGAACGGGCCGGTGGGCGAGTCCGACACGGCCACGCCGAGGTGCTTGCCCGTGTCGCCGGACGCCGCCCCGCCGCTGAAGTACAGGTAGTAGCGGCCGTTCTTGGCGATCACGGCGGGCGCCCACGCGGAGTTGTCGGCCCAGGACACGTCCGGCCCGTGGTCGAGGATCACGCCGTGGTCGGTCCAGTTGACCAGGTCGGTGGAGGAGAACGCCTTGTAGTAGGTGCCGGCCCAGCCCGCGTACCCGTCCGTGGTGGGGTAGAGGTAGTAGCGGCCGTTGAAGTTCGCGATGTGCGGGTCGGCGTAGAGGCCCGGGATGATCGGGCCCTTGGTCGTCTTCGGGCTCCACGGCGCGGTGAGGCGGAACGAGCTGTCCGCGCGGAACTGCGCCGTGTCCTGGTAGGTGTCCAGCCACAACTCGTAGTTGCGGTGCCGGATCCTGCGCTCCGGGTGGCTGAACGACGTCAGCGACACCGACCCGGCCGTCGACCCGGCCACCGCGCAGAACGTCGCGTCCTCGCGGAAGCGCGCCTCGCCGGTGTTCGCGTCCAGGCGCACCCGCCAGTCCAGGTGCCGCAGGAACGAGCCGTTCTTGGCCTGGAAGGAGTAGCACGACGGCGAGGCCAGGCCCGAGATCACGGTGAAGGTCGCGTCCAGCTTGGTCTGCGCGGTGCTGCTCGAGGTTACGGCGTCCAGCCGGCCGAGGTAGTCCTGGTGCCGGAGGTAGCGGCCGGGGAAGTTCACCGACTCGAGCGAGCGCGCCCCGGTCGGCAGCACGTCCGCGGACGCCGGCAGTGGCACGGCCACCGTCGCGGCGATGAGGCAGGACAGCACCACGCAGGTGCGCGTTCGACGACGCATGGTCAACTCCCAGTGCCGGAGGTCGGGGATGCCTGAGCGTGGTTAGCGCTAACACGACAGGGTTGCGGGCGAATCGGGGTCCGTGCAGCCGAGTGCCGCGGGCAGGGGCGGTGCGCGACAGGCTGACGACGCCTGCCGCGCGAAGGGTGGCGCAGGTGGATGTTTGCGCTAACATCACGGCCCGGTCCTAGTGTCCGAGCAAGACCATCCGGGTGTCAAGGGGGCGCTGGGCGGGTTCCTCGCGCTCAGCACGCCCGTGGCCGGCTGCAAACGCCGTGCCTGGGGGCCAGGTCATCTGAATTGCCCCGGCAACCCGATGGCGCGGCCCACCCGCCCCGAAGGGCGGGTGGCGCGCTATCCCCCCTGCGCGGGTGGTCCGGCTCCCCAACCTGGAACCACCCGACACCAGAGAAGAGCGTCGTGCAGGGCGGTGGATACACCCGCCCGGAAAATTTCATCGCGATCGCGAGGGCTCGGGCGCGCGCACCCGCCCGCGGCCCGGCGTCCACCAGGTGAGGTCGCCGAGCATCGCCATCGTGGCCGGGACCAGCAGGCAGCGCACGACGGTCACGTCCACCGCGATCGCGACCGCCATGCCGACGCCGAACATCTTGATCGTCGGGTCGTCGTTGGGCACGAACGCGAGGAAGACGCCGACCATGATCGCCGCCGCCGCGGTGATCACGCCGCCGGTGCCGACCAGGCCCTCGCGGACCGAGCGCAGGTTGTCGCCGGTCAGCCGGAAGCGCCGCCGGACGTCGCTGAGCAGGAACACCTCGTAGTCCATCGACAGGCCGAACAGCAGGGCGAAGAGCATGAGCGGCACGAAGCTCGGGATGGGGACCGGACCGGAGAGCCCCAGCCACGTCACGCCCCACCCCCAGGTGAACACGGCCGTCAGGACGCCGTAGGCCGCGCCGATGGAGATCAGGTCCATCACGGCGGCCTTGAGGGCGAGCAGCGGCGCCCGGAAGGCGAGCAGCAGGACCGCGACCGACAGCAGCAGCACGACCCCGATCACCAGCGGCAGCTTGTCGCCGACCCGCTCGGCGAGATCCGCGCGGGCGGCGACGCCCCCGCCGACGTGCACCGTCATGCCCGGCACGGACTGGCTCCGCAGGCGGTGGACGAGGTCCGCCGTCGCCGGGTCGCCGCCTGAGGTCGAGGGGATCACCTGGACGGTGACGACCCGCCCGTCCGCGGCCGGCGTCGCCGGACCGGTGGACGCCACGCCGGGTTGGGCCCGCACCACCGCCACCAGCTCGGACAGGCGGGCGTCCCCGGCGTCGGCGACCGGCGTCCGGAGCCGGCCGAGCACGGTGAGCGGCGTGCCCGCGCCGGGTCCGAAGGCGGCCGAGACGGCGTCGTTCGCCTGGCGGACGGCGGTGGACGTCGGCGAGGACCCGGCGTCCAGCTGGCCCAGTCGCAGGTCGGTCGCCGGTGCGGCGAGCAGGGCCAGCAGCACGAGCGCGGACCCGCCTGCCGGCCAGGGCCTGCGGGTCACCCGGTCGGCCTGGCGCGCCCAGTAGCCGCCGGAGCCGGTGCGGCGAGCCAGCCGGTGGTGCAGCCTCCCGCCGCGGGCGAGCCGGCGCCCGGCCAGCGAGGTCAGCGCGGGCAGCAGGGTGAGCGCGGCGAGCACGGCGAACAGGACCGCGATCCCGCACGTCCAGGCGAGCGTGCGCAGCAGCGGCACGTCGGTCAGGACCAGTCCCGCGAGCGCGAGGGCGACCGTCACACCGGCGACGACCACCGCCGTGCCCGAGTCGGCGGCCGCCCGTTCGACGGCCTCCGGCACCGCGAGGCCCGACCGCGCCAGCGCGCGGAAGCGGTTGAGCAGGAACAACGAGTAGTCGATGCCCACGCCGAGGCCGACCATGAGCGCCAGGGTCGTCGCCACCGCCGGCATCGAGGTCAGGTTCCCGGCGAGCCCCACGACCTCCAGCGTCGCGAGCACCGACAGCGCCGAGGTCACCAGCGGCAGCACCGCGCCGACGAGGCCGCCGAGCGCGAGGAAGAGGACGACGGCGGCCAGCAGCAGGCCGAAGTACTCGTCGCCGGTGCTGCCCGAGCCGTCGAGGACCTGGGCGAGCGCCCCGCCGGGCAGCACCCGCAGGCCGGCGTCGGCGGCGGGCCGGGCGGCGTCCGTGACGACCTGCGCCACGGGCTTGGTCAGCTCCGCCCGGCGGACGTCCAGGCCGACCGTGAACCAGCCGGTCCGCCCGTCCGCGGACAGCGACCCGTCCCGCGTCGAGGGTGGTTTCACCGCCGTCACGTGCTCGGCTCGTTGCAGCGAGGCCGCGGTGTCCGCCAGCACGCGGGCGCGGACCTCGTCGTCCAGCCGCCCGTCCTCGGCCACCACGATCACGGTGCCGGAGGTGGCCGGGGCCTCCGGTGACGCGGTCAGGTCCCGCACGAGCTGGGCGTCGGTGCCCGGCAGGCTCACGTCGTTGTCCGTCGGCGTGCCGATCACTCGCGAGGCCGTCACCAGCGCCAGCACCAGCAGCACCCACGCGCCGATCACGGCGAACCGGCGCCGGACGCACACCCGGCTCAGCGCCGCGACGGTCCGGGCGGCCCGGCCGTCGGGAAGTGCAGCACTCATCGGTTCCCCCAGCGTCACCACGGCGGCGTTCGAAGATCAGTGATCTTCCGCCGTCGCGCGTGAAACCGGCGTGGCGCGACCCGGGCCCGCGCCGCGGGGTCTCGGGCGTTCCCGCGCGAGTTCAGTCGGACGGGCCGCGGTCCGGTGACGTGGAGGCCAGGCGGGTGAGCAGTTCGGTCAGCAGGAGTCGTTCGCCCGGTGACAGGAGCGGGTCGCGGTGGGCGCCCAGGGTCGCCAGCAGTGCCCGTGCCGTGTCGGGCAGGGCTTCCACCCCTTGTCCGGCAGGGTGTTCCGGCTTGACGACGGCGGCGAACACGGCGTCACGGACCCGCTGGGACAGGTCGGCGTGGGCCGGTGAGTCCGGGTCGGCCACGAGCGTCAACGTCGTGCCGACGCACGCGGAGTGGATGGTGGGCACGGCTTCGTCGGGCGTGACCAGCAGCCGACCCCGTTCGGCGAGGCGGACCAGCATGTCGTGCAGCACCCGCAACCCCTCCCGTGCCGAGGGGTGCTCGCGCGACCTGGTGCCGCCGTACATCAGCACGTAGAACGCCGGGTTCGTCAGGCCGAACCGGACGTGGCCGTCCCACCCGGCCCTCAGGTCGTCGAACGGGTCCTCGGACGGCCCGCGGCCCTGCTTCTCGGCCAGGTAGCGGGCGAAACCCTCCGCCGCGACGGCTTCGAGCAGACCTCGCTTGTCGCCGAAGTGGTGGTACAGCGTCGGCGCGGTGATCCCGGCGGCCTGGCAGACGTCGCGGACGGACACGGCCTCGGCGTGCAACAAGCGCGTGCCGGGCAGCGGCTGCCCCGCGCTGGAGGGCTGGAACCGCGGCCACGCCGTGCTCGGCGGCAGCGAGCACTGCATCGCCACCCACCCGTCGGACCTCGCGGTCGCCCTGCTCGCCCTCGACGCGGTGGTGCACCTGCTCGGGCCGGACGGCGCGCGGCAGGTCCCGGTGGACGGGTTCCACCTGCGGCCGGGGCAGGCGCCGCACGTCGACACGGTGCTGCGGCCCGCGGAGCTGATCACCGCGGTCGAGGTGCCGCGCGGCCCGGCGGCGGCCCGGTCGCGCTACCTGAAGTTGCGCGACCGCGCCACGTTCGAGTTCGCCGTCGTCTCGATCGCGGCCGTCCTGGACCTGCGCGGCGGCCGGGTGCGCGACGTGCGGCTCGCGTTCGGTGGGATCGGGACGACCCCGTGGCGCTCGCCGGAGGCCGAGGCGGTCCTGCGGGGCGCGCCGCTGACGGTGGACGCGATCGAGCGGGCCGGGCGCGCGCTCGTGCGCGACGCCGTGCCGCGACAGCACAACGGGTTCAAGGTCGAGCTGGTGCAGCGCGCGCTGGTGGAACTGCTCAGCGGGTTGGGAGGTCTGCGGTGAACGACGGACTCGTGGGACGTCCGGTGGCACGCGTCGACGGCCGCGCCAAGGTCACCGGCGCCGCCCGGTACCCGGCGGACGACCCGGTGCCCGGTGCGCTGCACGGGTTCTTGGTGACGAGCACGGTGGCCCGCGGCGAAGTGGTGCGCATCGATGCGTCGCAGGCCTTGGCGCACCCCGGCGTGGTCGCGGTGTACACGCACGCCGACCTGCCTCGACTGACCGTGCCGACGTTCCCGTACATCAAGGGGTTCATCCCCTTGCAGGGCACCGCGGTGCACCACGCCGGCCAACCCGTGGCGATCGTCCTGGCCACGACCGTGGAGCAGGCGAGGGAAGCCGCGAACCTGGTGCGCGTCGACTACCGCGCCGAACCGCCGACGGCGTCGATGGACGACGCGACCGAGCCGCCCCACCTGCCGCTCCCGTTCCGGGGTCGGCCCAACGAGATCACCCGCGGCGACGCGGCGGCGGCGTTGGAGGCGGCGGAGGTCCGGCTGGAGGCCCGCTACTCCAGCCCGACGCGCCACCACAACCCGATCGAGCCGCACGCCACCACGGCGCAGTGGGACGGCGACCGCCTGACGGTGCACGAGACCGCCCAGGGGGTCAACCTCACCCGGTCGGTCCTGGCCACCGCGTTCGGCCTGCCACCGGACCGCATCCGCGTGCTGGCGCCGTTCCTCGGCGGTGGTTTCGGCGCGAAGGGACCGGTCTGGCCGCACACCATCCTCACCGTCGCGGCGGCGCGGCTGGCGCGGCGACCGGTCCGCCTGGTGCTCACCCGCGCCCAGATGTTCACCCTGACCGGCCACCGGGCCGAGTTCCGCCAGCACCTGCGGATCGGCGCCACCCGCCAGGGCAAGCTCACCGCCCTGGTCGAGACGACCGTCGCGCAGCTGTCCCGCACCGAGGAGTCGATCTTCAACGAGAGCGACTCGTCCAGCACCCTCTACGACTGCCCGAACGTCCACATCAGACAGGAGGGCGTGCCGCTCGACCTCGCCTCGTCGAGCTACATGCGGTCACCGGAGACCACCGCCCACTTCGGCCTGGAGACCGCCCTGGACGAGCTCGCCTGGCAGGTGGGCGTGGACCCGGTGGAGCTGCGGCGGCGCAACCACACCGCCGTCAACCAGGAGACCGGCGCGCCGATCGGGGGCAAGCGCCTGCTCGACTGCTACCGGATCGCGGCCGAGGCGTTCGGCTGGTCCCGGCGCGCACCGCGGCCCGGTGCCACCAGGGACGGCGACGAGCACGTCGGCTGGGGCATGGCCACCGAAGCACACACCTTCGCCGCCGCACCGGCCGACCCGCCGGTCACCGCCTCCGTCACGATCGGCGCCGACGGCCGGGCGGTGGTGCGCATCGCCACCCAGGACATCGGCACCGGCACGTACACGGTGATCGGCCAGGTCGTCGCCGACGCCATGGGCGTGCCGCTGGACGCCGTCACCGCCGTGATCGGCGACAGCGCGCTGCCGTACGCGGGCGTGTCGGCGGGCTCGGCGACGATCGCGAGCGTCACCGGACCGGTGGACCGCGCCGCCCGTGCCGCGCGGGACGCGGTGGTGGCCCTGGCGGTGGCCGACCCGCGATCCCCGCTGGCCGGTGTCCCGGCGGACGAGGTGGTGACCGCGCACGGCCACCTGCTCCACGTGCGCGACCGCGCGCGGCGCGACAGCTACCGCGCCGTCGTCGGCAGGCACGGCGAACCGGTGGAGGCGACGGGCAGGCTGCAGAACACGCCGGGCCACTCCTACGGCGCGGTCTTCGTCGAAGTGCGGGTGCACGCCAGGCTGGGTTCGGTGCGCGTCACCCGCGTGGTGACCGCGCACGACATGGGCCGGGTGATGAACCGCCGCACCGCTCGCGGCCAGGTGCTCGGCGGCGTGACGTGGGGCATCGGGCACGCGCTGATGGAGCACACCGTCCACGACCGGCACACCGCCCGGGTCGTCAACCCGAACCTGTCCGGCTACCTCGTGCCCGTGTGCGCGGACGCCCCGGCCGTGGAGAGCCACTTCGTCGACCTCCCGGACCCCGGCAGCAGCGCCTTGGGCGCACGTGGGTTCGGCGAGACCCCGATCACCGGGGTGCCCGCCGCGATCGGCAACGCCGTCTACCACGCCACCGGCCGACGGGTGCGTGACCTGCCCATCACGAGGGACAAGCTGCTGTAGCGGCGGGTGCGGGTGCGGGTGCTGGTCGATTCTCAATGAAGTTGTCAAGATGATCACGTCAGGCGGCGGTGGTGTGTGGTGGCGGCGACTCGAAGCAACGCTGGTCGCGCAGGAGTGCCCACACGACGTCGACCCGGCGGCGTGCGAGAGCGAGGACGGCCTGGACGTGGCGTTTGCCTTCGGATCTCTTGCGGTCGTGCAACATTCGCGATGGTTGGTGGCAGCGGATGCTGATCAGCGCGGAGGTGTGGAGGGCTCGTTGCAGGCCGCGGTGGTAGCGGCGGGGGCGGTGCAG
>NZ_JBEOVG010000166.1:0-9219 GCF_040295345.1 Actinosynnema sp. NPDC002837 | reverse complement strand
GGTCCGGCTCGATTTGACATGGGGCCCTTACGGGCACTCCAGGCAGGCCAAAGCCGGCAGGCCCGGCGGGGAAAAGCGTCCCGCCAGGCCTGCCGGCTTCGACCAGCCTAAAGCACCCGAACCCATGTCAAATCGGGCCTCTGCGGGGCGCTGCGGGTCCGTTGTGGGGCTGTTGGTTAGGGCGTTGGTGGTGGTTTCCGTGCTTGCGGCTCACTCGACTGGGCGAAGAGTGCAACCTGTGACAACCCCAATCGCATTTCTCACGTTAGCCGGATAAAACGGCCGGCCCGGCGGCGAACAGGGCTGGGTGGAAGCGGTTCGGTGGTGGGGTGGAGAGGTGATGGGGCATGGGCAGGGTCTCGGTGCGTCGTGGGATGGAGTGGTGGAGTGGAGTGGTGGGTGGCGCGGGACGCGTGCAGGCGGTGGGGTTGGTGCTGGCGTTGGTGTCATGGTTGATGGCTGGACTGGACTGGTAGCGGGCTGTGGCTGGTTGCCTTCGCTTAAAACAGGAGTGCGGAAGGAGGTTCGGATCTAGCATTCGGTCGGTGGACAAGCGTTCGAGCGTGGCGTTGGGCGTGGCGTTGGTTGGGGCCTTGGTGGTCGGGTGCGCTGCGGAGGCAGAGGTGCCGCAGGTGACGCCCGAGACCGGGTTGCTGGGCGCGCTGGCTGGGGTGCGGGCCACTGCCGAGTCGTCCGTGCTGGTCGAGTACGGGGACGTGGCGGCGGTGCGGGCGTTGGTCGACCAGGACCCCCAGCGGTTCCGGGAGTTGCAGGGCTACGGGTACTCCGACCTGGCCGGGCACAGCCGGGTGCTGCCCGAGCTGGTCGGGTTCGACCCCGCCAAGGCCAGCACGGCGTTGCGGGTGGGGCAGCCGCCGAAGTGGGCGGCGGTGCTGCGCATGGACGTGGACGTGCCGGGGGTGGACGCCAAGCTCGCGGGGTTGGGTGGGCGACGTGGTGGTTCGGGCGTCTGGACGACCGGTGAGGACAACGAGATCGACCCGGACGGGCCGTTGGCGGAGGCCGGGATCGTGACCGGGTTCCAGCAGGTGCGGGTGGAGGCGGGTTCGGTGGTGCACTCGCCTGCCGGTGAGTCGCTGAAGTGGGTCACCGAGCCGCCGGGGGACCAGTCGTTGGCCGACGACCCCATGATCGGCGAGTTGGCGCGGTGCCTGGGTGACGTCTCCGCGGCGCTGATCAGCAAGCCGAAGAACGGGTTGCCGGTGGCGGCGGGGGTGCGGACGACGCCGGCGGGCGAGAGCACCGAGGTCGTGTGCGTGCCCGACGAGAATCCCAACGCGCTCAAGGACCTCGTCCGGACGAACCTCGAGTCCTCGCCCTGGGCGGAGGTGCTGCCCGGCGCGACGGCCGAGCAGCCCGCCGACCAGACCGGTGTCGTGCGGGTGCTCGCGCCGACCGCGCCGGGCGCGCGGATCGGTCGGGTGCTCCAGGCGTTGCAGCGCGGCGAGCTGCCGACGTTGTTCGACTGAGCCGGTCAGTCGAACCGCTGGGCGACCTGTTCCCGGCGGGCCGCGACGGACGAGCCCGACTCACGCCGGGCCATGCGGCGCAGGACGACGGACGCGAGGGCCAGGCCCACGACGGCCCACGCGCCGAGTGCGATCACGGTCTCGAGTTGCCGCCACGAGCCGCCGATCTCGGCGGCGGCGACCGCGTCCGGCAGCAGGGCGGACCGCAGGCCGAGCCCCAGCCAGTAGAGCGGGAACGCCTGGCCGATCCACTGGGCCCACCCCGGCAGGGCGGTGATCGGGTAGAACACGCCCGACACCACCACCAGCCCCATGATCAGCAAGGTGACGAAGCCGAGGCTCTGGGTGTTGCCGAACACCGCGCCCACGATCGCCCCGATCGGCAGGACGGCGAGCAGGCCGAGCACGAGCACCCACACCAAGGTGACCCACGTCGACACGCGACCCGGTCGCAGGCCGTCGAACAGCAGCATCGCGGGCACGAGGATGAGCACGAGCACCGCGACCGTCATCGCCGCCTTGCCCAGCACCTTGCCGATGACGTAGGCGAGCACGCCGTTCGGCGTCGCCTTCGCCCGCAGCAACGTGCCGTCCTCGCGGTCCATGGTGAGGGTCATCGCCAACCCCATCAGGCCGGAGAACACGGCGCTCATCGCGAGGATCCCCGGCACGGCCTGCGCACCGAGCGGGAAGTCCAGGCCGGGCACGGCGCCGTCGCCGAACGCGTACATCACGACCAGCGCCACCACCGGCAGCCACAGCCAGCCCATCAGCTCGCCCGCGTTGCCCATGGTGTGGCCGAACTCGATCCGACCGCGCCGCACCCCCGCGCGCACGGCCACCACCCGGGCGTTCACGCGGTCACCAGCTCGGACTCGCGCACCAGCGCCAGGTACACGTCCTCCAGGCTCGCGCGCCGCACTTCGAGGTCGTCCACCGCCTTGCCGTGCTCGGCGAACAGCTCCCGCACGTAGCCGGTGGAGTCGGCCACGGACAGCACGTGCTCCTCACCGCCCAGCCGGTACCGCACCTCGGCCACGCCGGCGATCCGGGCGGCCAGTTCCGCCGCCGTGCCGTCGGCGACCACCCGGCCGGCCACCAGGATCACGATGCGGTCGGCCAGCTTCTCCGCCTCGGCGAGGTCGTGGGTGGTGAGCAGGATGGTGGTGCCGGACAGGCCGCGCACCAGCTCGTGGAACTCGCGCCGGGCCTCGGGGTCGAAGCCGACCGTCGGCTCGTCGAGGAACAGCAGGTCGGGCTGTCCGACCAAGCCGACCGCGACGTCCAGGCGCCGCCGCTGCCCGCCGGACAGGGTGCCGATCCTCTTGTCGGCGTGGTCGGTCAGGCCGACCGACGCGATCAGCCCGTCGAGGTCGAACGCCCGCCCGCGGTACGGCTCGTAGCACAGGCTCAGGTAGGACAGCAGCTCGCGCACCCGCCACCGGCCGTGGTCGCGCCACGACTGCAGGACCACGCCGAGCCGGGCGCGCCACGTCTCGTCGCCGTCGTCGGGGTCGACGCCGAGCACCCGGACCTCGCCGGCGGACCGCTTGCGGAAGCCCTCCAGGATCTCGATGGTGGTGGTCTTGCCCGCGCCGTTGGGTCCGAGCAGCGCCACCACCTCGCCCGGTCCGACGGTCAGGTCGACGCCCTTCAGCACGTCGGTGGACCCGTACCGCATGCGCAGGTCCCGCGTCTGCACAACCGACGGTTCCCGCTGGTTGTCGTTGGTTTTCATGTGTTAAACCGTATCGTTGAAGTACCCTGTTGAGGCTTTCTGCGACTTGTACGAGGAAGGCGTCGGACAACCTTCAAATTCCCGTTGAACCTGAACGCGTGTGGGGTGCTTGCCGTGGGTCTTCGCCCGGTGGATCTGGCCCGTGCCGCGGGCATCTCGGCCCAGCAGGTGCGCAACTACCTCGACGCCGGGGTGCTGCCGCCGGCCGAACGCTCACCGGCGGGGTACCGGGTGTTCGACGAGCGGCACCGGCAGGCGTTGACGACGTACCGGGCGCTGGGTCGCGGGTACGGGTGGGACGCCGCCAAGGCCATCATGCGCTCGATCCACGCCGGCGCGCCCGACCAGGCGCTGGTCCGGGTGGACGCCGAGCACGCGGCGGCGCACGGGCAGCGGCTGGCGTTGCGGGCGACGGCGGAGGCGTTGGAGGCGGTGGCCGGGCACCCGCCGGACACCGTGCCGCGGACCGGGTTGCGGGTGGGCGAGTTGGCCGCACGGCTCGGCGTGCGGCCGTCGGCGTTGCGGGTGTGGGAGGCGGCGGGCCTGCTGCTGCCGGGGCGGGACACCGACGGGCACCGGCGGTTCGGCCCGACGGACGTCCGCGACGCCCGCCTGGTGGCCACGCTGCGGCAGAGCCGCTACCCGCTGCCGACGATCAAGCCGATCATGGACGAGTTCCGCAGCTCGGGCGGCGCGGACGCGTTGCGCGCCGCGATCACCGACCGGGAGGCCGAGATCGGCCGGCGGGCCCGGTCGATGCTCGAAGCCGCCGCCGCGCTGCACGGCTACCTGGCGGTGGTCAGCCCCGCCTCGTAGGCGAGGATCGCGGCCTGGACCCGGTTGGTCACTTCGAGGCGTTGCAGGATCGCGCTGACGTGCGCCTTCACCGTGCCCTCGGCGACGGTCAGGCGCCGGGCGATGTCCTGGTTGGACAGGCCCTCCCCCACCAGCGCCAACACCTCGCGCTCACGTCCGGTCAGCGCGTCGACCCGCTTGCGGGCCTGGTCGTAGCGGGTGAGGCGGCCGCCGCGCAGGTCGGCGACCACGCGGTGGGCGATGCGGGGTGAGAGGTAGGCGGCGCCCTCGGCCGCCGCGCGCACGCCGATCAGCAGTTCCCTCGGGTCGGCGGCTTTGAGCAGGAAGCCGTTGGCCCCTTCGCCCAGCGCCCGCGCGACGTACTCGTCCTCGTCGAACGTCGTCAGCATGACCACCGCGACCTCCGGCATGGCCTGGCGCAGTTCCGCGGCGGCGGCCAGGCCGTCCAGGCGGGGCATCCGGATGTCGAGCAGGACGACGTCGGGCTGGTGCGCTCGCGTCAGTTCGACCGCCTCACGCCCGTCGACGGCCTCGGCGACCACTTCGATGCCCGGGTCGGTGTCGAGGATGGCCCGCACGCCGGCGCGGACCATCGCCTCGTCGTCGGCGAGCAGCACGCGGATCACGCCCCACCTCCCCGCGGCAGTCGGGCGGTCACCGTGAACCGGCCGTCGACCACACCCGACCGCAGCGTGCCACCGACCAACCGGACGCGCTCGGCCAGGCCGGCCAAGCCGCTGCCGCCGCCGTCGCCGACGGGTGTCCGGTCGACCGGGTTGGCCACGGTGACCAGCACTTCGTCGGTCGTCGCCAGCTCCACCGCGACGGGCGCGCCGGGCGCGTGCCGGGCGGCGTTGGTCAGCGCCTCCTGCACCACCCGGTGCACGGCGCGGTCCAGCAGCGGCGGCAGCGGGGTGGTGTCGCCGGTCCGGGTCAGGACCACCGGCAGGCCGGCGACGGCGGCCCGGTCCACCAGCGCCTCCACGGTCTCGTCCGGCGGCTCGACCGGGGCGGCGCCCTCCCGCAGCACGCCGACGGTGCGCCGCAGGCGGTCGGTGGCCGTCACCGCGGACTCGCGCAGGCCGGCGGCGGCCCGGCGGGCGGACTCGGTGTCGCCGGTCAGCTCCAACGCGCCGGCGCGCAGCGCGATCAACGTCAGCTCGTGGCCGAGCGAGTCGTGCATGTCGGCCGCGATCCGGGCCCGCTCCCGCAACCGGGCGCGTTCGGCGACGAGTTCCTGCGCCCGTTCCAGCTGCACGATCCGCTCCCGTCCCACCGCGATCAGCTCGGCCTGCTGCCGCCGGAACCGGCCGGCGAGCCACGGCAGCACCACGAACAGGCCCAGGCTCGCCAGCGCGCCGACACCTTCCCAGACCCGCACCACCGCGATCACCAGCCCGACCGCCGCCACCGCGCCGACGACCAGTTCGCCCCGGCGCACCGGCAGGTGCCGGCCGTGCAGGTAGACCAGCACGGCCAGCGCCGGGTAGAGCAACTGCCGCCACACCGGCAACGCGTCCGTGGCCAGCCCGTTGACCAGCCCCGCGAGCGCGAGCGCCGCGAGGACCACGCCGTTCCGCATGGTGCGGACCCTACCGAGCGTCATCCGGTGTGGACCGTCGCACGCAGGCGGAGCAGCCGGGCCGTCGCCGTCGCCACGCCGGCCAGGGCCGCGACGACCACCGTGATGGTCAACGGCAGGGCGAAGTAGGTCAGCTGCGCCCACGTGACCGTGCGCCCGTTGACCAGGATCGAGGTGAGGTCCGGATAGGCCGCCGGCAGGCCGACCGGCACGAGCAGCGGCACGAAGCGCAACGCCACCGACCACACCGGCGAGCCCGCCCGCCGTCGTGCCCAGCGCGCCGACCGCCGGACACCCAGCACCCCGAGACCGATGGCCGCCAACGCGATCAGGCCCAGCACCAGCTCGAACGACTGCCGACCGGCGCCCGCGGGCGCCGGATCACGGCCCTGGCTCAACGCGATCAGCCCGTTGAGGATGTCGTAGGTCTCGTCGTGCAGCGACGCGCTGTTGACCAGCACCGCGAACCCGTGCCCCGTGGCAGGCACGATCGCCTGCACGGCCGAGTACGTGAACAGGTTCCCGGGGTGCACCAGCTGCTCCACCCCGTCCGGCCCCTGATCGGGAATCCACCCCATGGCATACTCGTCCACAGTGGACGACGTGTGCATCACGCGCAGTCCCTCGGCCGACACGAGCTGCGTGCCGATGCCGTTCTGGCTGATCAGCCACTTGCCCATGTCGGCCGCCGTGGTGACGACCCCGCCACCGCCGCTGTGGAACCCCGGCAGCTCGGGCCTGCTCAGCCACGCGCCGAACACCGAGTTGTACCCGTCGGCGGGTCGGATGACGTCCGTCGACACCGTGCTGCGCGACATGCCGAGCGGCCCGAACACGCGCTCCTTCAGGTAGTCGTCGAACGACCGGCCACTCGCCACCTCCACTACCCGAGCGGCCAGGTCGTAGTTCACGTTGCAGTACTCGTAGTGCGTGCCCGGGTCCGCCGCCAACGAACCGGAGGACAGCTTCGCCGTGTAGTCACCCAGCGAGGTGGCGGTTTCCAACGCGGTCACGTCGATCGTGGTGTCGGAGAACCCCGAGGTCTGGTTCACCAACTGCCGGACGGTTACGTCGGCGAACCTCGGATCCGCCATCGTGAAGCCGGGCACCTGGTCGGCCACCGGGTCGTCCAGCTCGATCCGGCCGTCCTCCACCAGCGTCATGACGGCCATCGCGGTGAACGACTTGCTGACCGACGCGATCCGCATCGGCGTGTCCGCCGTGACGGGTGCGCCCTCGGAGTCCTCGCCGTACCCGGCGGCGTGCACGACGCGGTCGCCCTGGGTCACCACCACCGACATCCCCGGCAAACCGGTGTCGTGCATGACCTGCGCCAGGTAGTCGTCGATGGACGTCGGTGCGGCGTGCGCGGCGGGGCTCAGGAACGCCCCCGCCGCGACCGCGATCAGGATCAACATCGCCTTCATGCCGAGAACCGTAGAAATCGCCGCCCTGCCCGGACATCAGCCCGCAGGCCGGACCCACCCCTGACGAAAGTCATAGACCGGCACCGAGGTGTCATCCCCGTCAACAACCCGGGCAGTCCCCGATCCCGACGGTCTCAGCGCCCTGGTCCCGAAGTGCTCAGCGCTTGAAGGTAAAGGCGAAGTCGCCGGAGAGCTTGCCACTCAACCGAACCGCCGACACGACCTTCCCCTGGGCGATCAGCCTCTCGACCTCACCCCGCCGAAGACCGAAACCCTCAGCGATCAGGCGCACCGGCCGAACGGGGATCCGCGCCACGAACCGGACCGACACGTCCACCACCTCGTGGTCCAGGTGATCCGATCCGCCGGTGTCGAGCCGCCAGGCGTCGTCCCAGTCGAGGGCGACGCGATTGCGACTCTGCACCACGGGGTCCTGGAGCAGGTCGGCGACCAGGCCGAGATCGTTGTCGTGCAACCGGTTCAACAACCCGGGTCGAACAGACCGCACGTTGACCCGCTCCAGGACCGTGAGCTTCACGGTGTCCCCGCACGCCGCGCAGAGCAGCAGGAGCCAGGCGTCGAGGACTTTGTGGTTCGCGTTGACCCGGAACTTCCCACTCGCCCGGAAGCGGTCGGACGCGCACACGTGACAACGGCGGCGAACGAGCGGCAGGCGGGTAGGCACAACCAACCAATTTTCGGACACAGCAAATACACCGGTTCTGTGAGAGCAGCAGAGGGAGCGCGAGCGCACCGGCGCAACGCGCGACAAATCAGCTCTGGGTCCTTCTCACAGGATGTACAACGGTGTGTCCTCACCTCGACAACGTGACTCCGCCGCACGTTAACGGCCCACCACGCCCCGCTCCACCGAATTTCGAACGCGCCCACCGTGGTCACCTCGCCGATGCAGACGCGGAACTCCAGTCGCTGAGCGCGACGGACACGACTCGCGCGCGACTCGCTCCCTACCTGCGGCGATGCCAGGCCACCCTCTCGGTGGGCGCTTCTTCCGGGAGCGCCACGCTCGACGAGGAAAGGACTCTCGCTGATGCAGATTCGACCGAAACCCCACTCGATGCGGAGGGCGGTGGTCGCGATCCTGGCTGCGCTCGCCTTGACCACGACGGGAGCAAGTGCCCAGGCCGCGGCCGGCGACCGATGCGCGCCCACCCCGTTCGCGGTCGCCGAGACGAACTGGGACCACAACGTCATCGGCCACTACACGTACTACATGCGGGTGAATTCGGAGCTCTACCGGTGCGGCGGCTACGTGCGTGCCATCCACACCGTCTACCTCGACGGCCGCCGTCTCACCCCCGGAGCGACCGTCGTGTTCTTCGTCGGAACCCGGCGCAGCGACGGCAAGTGGCACGGACTGCCCCCGCTGGAGATCACCTCGTTCAAGAACGTCGTCGGCCAGCGCTACCAGCAGACCCGCGGTGTCGGCGGCGGGCTCACGATCACTCACGTGCGGCTCAACCACTTCGCCGCCTCCGGCCAGGCGAACGCGACCCCGCCCTCAAGCAGCACCGCGAACTACGTGAAGTGGAACGGCCCGGAGGCAGCCCCCCGACGTGGCTGACCACTCCCGACCGGTGACCCGTACCAGAAAGGAACGTTGTCATGCATAAGACTGCGACCACGCTACTGGCGACAATCGCCACCATCGGCATCCTGGCCCCAGCACCGACCGCTCACGCGGCGACCGTCGCCAGCTGCCAGTACCAGGTAACCGCCGACAGAATCTCCGTGTGGGAACTGCCGACCAACTCCAGCACCCGGCTGAAGTACAAGTACCGAGGCGACGTGGTCGGCGGCTACTGCGACTGGACCTACTACAACGAAACCGAGAACCGCGAATACCTGGCAGTCGCCACCACCGCCGCCGCCGACGACATCGGCTGGGTAAACCGCGACCTCGTCCGCAAGCTGTAGCTCCGCCACGGCCTCATCGGCGGCTCACCTCGAACCCCCGATCCCAAACAGGCCACCAGTGTGTTCACACCATCACTCCACCGCTGGGGGCCGACGAGGCAGGCGTCCGGGCCCGTGCCCCCCAACGGACCCGCAGCGAACCCACCGAGGCCCGATTTGACATGGGTTCGGGTGCTTTAGGCTGGTCGAAGCCGGCAGGCCTGGCGGGACGCTCTTCCCCGCCGGGCC
>NZ_JBEOVG010000165.1:0-9633 GCF_040295345.1 Actinosynnema sp. NPDC002837 | reverse complement strand
GTGATCTGCCGCTGGTACCCGTCGACCAAGCGATGCTCGACCTGCGGGGAAGTGCTCGCCGATCGCGGAAGGGAGGGCCCTTGCCGTCTGACATCAGCTCCGCAGGCATCGCCCGAGTCGTCTCGAGCTGCGACTCGACCAGCCGCAAGGATGTTCTTCGCCGCGTTGAGGTCCCGATCGTGATGGGTGCGGCAGACATGACACGTCCAGTGCCGGACAGACAGTTCCAGTTCGGCGAGCACTTCCCCGCAGGTCGAGCATCGCTTGGTCGACGGGTACCAGCGGCAGATCACCGCGAGGGTGCGCCCGGCGCGGGCGGCCTTGTACTCGAGCTGGCGGCGGAACTCGCCCCAACCGGCATCGGCGATGGCGCGTGCCAACCTGCGGTTGCGGACCATGTTCCCGACTGCCAGATCCTCGATCGCGATCAGGTCTGCCGACCGCACCAGGTTCGTGCTGGTGCGGTGCAGGAAGTCGAGCCGGGCGTTGCGGACCTTCCGGTGGGCACGGGCGACCTTGACCTTGGCCTTGCGCCGGTTGTTCGACCCCCGTTGACAGCGGGCGAGTCTGCGCTGGTAGCGGGCGAGGTTCCGGGCTTTGCGATCCAGGTGGCGCGGGTTGGCGACCCGGTTGCCATCGCTGGTCACCAGGAAGTACCGCAAACCGAGGTCGGCGCCCACCTCGTGCCCGGTGGCAGGCAGCGATTTCGCGTCGTCGGTGTCGACGGCGAAGGTGACGTACCAGCGGCCGTCCGGGTTACGGGACACCACCACCATCGTGGGGTGCAGAGCGGTGACGTCCACTTGGTCGAAGGACCAGGTGAAGTTCAACGGCGCGGACGTCTTCGCCAGGGTGAGCGCGCCCTCGCGCATGCGGAACGCCGAGCGCGTGTAGTGAGCGGACCGGCGGCCGGCCCGGGACTTGAAACGCGGGTGCCGGGTGCGGCCGGCGAAGAAGTTGCGGAACGCCACCTGCTGGTGACGGAGGGTCTGTTGCAACGGCACCGACGACACCTCGGACAGGAACGCCAGACCTTCGGTCTGCTTCCACGCCGTCAGCAGGGCGTCAGCCTCCCGGTACGACGTTCGCTTGCCCTCGACGCGGTAGCGGCGGTCGCGTTCGGCCAAGGCCTTGTTCCACACGAGGCGCACACAGCCGAACGTCCGGTTGAGCATCGCGGCCTGTTCGGGAGTCGGATAGGCGCGGCATCGGTAGGCCGTTCGCACGTAGATCAGCATACTGAAGGAGTAACGATGAGTGCGGATCCGGTTGGTCGGCCTGCGTGCCGCCCATCTGAACCGTTTTCGCGTCACCGGGGCGGCCCAGGCGGGCGAGTTCTCCGCCGGAGCGCAGACCCCGGCCGTACCCAGGAGACCGAGTGACGGCGGTCGCTCGCCGCGCCCGGGGTGCGACCTCGGGCGCGGGGCGACTCGCCGCGGCGCTGCTCTCGCCGACCTTCGTCGTGCTCGGCCTGGTGGTCGGGTACCCGCTGGTGGCGGCGCTGCGCGAGTCGGTGTTCCGGGAGGGGACCGACCTCGACGAGAGCGGGTTCATCGTCGAGGGCGCGCGGTTCGTCGGTGTCGACAACTACACCGCGATCTTCGTCGGCGAGTCCGCCGCCCGGTTCTGGAACGCGTTCGGCAACACCACGGTGTTCACCGTCATCACGGTCGCCCTGGAGGTGCTGCTCGGCGTCGGCATGGCGCTGGTGATGCACCACGCGATCCGCTGGCGGGGCATCGTGCGGGCCAGCATCCTGGTGCCGTGGGCCGTGCCCACCGCGGTCTCGGCGTTGTTGTGGCGCTGGATCTTCCAGGCCGACGGCGTGGCGAACGCGTTGATCGGGCAGCAGGTCCTGTGGACCACCGAGGGCTGGCAGGCGAAGTTCGCGGTCATCCTCGCGGACGTGTGGAAGACCGCGCCGTTCGTCGGCCTGCTCGTGCTCGCGGGGCTGCAGATCATCCCGAACGACGTCTACGAGGCCGCGCGCGTCGACGGCGCGTCGGCGTGGCGGCAGTTCTGGCAGATCACCCTCCCGCTGGTGAAGCCGGCGCTCCTGGTGGCCGTGCTGTTCCGGGTGCTGGACGCGCTGCGCATGTTCGACCTGCCGTTCGTGCTCATCGGCAGCCGCAAGGAATCGGTGGAGACGCTGTCCATGGTGGCCTTCGACGAGGCGTCGAGCCTCCGGTTCGGACCCGCCGCCGCGTACGCGACGATATTGTTCGTCTACGTGGCCATCACGGCCCTGGTGTTCGTGCGGTTGCTCGGCGCGGACGTCATCGGCGCCGCTCGGGAAAGGTCGCGAAAATGAGCGCCACGACCCAGACCAGCGGCAACGGCACGCTGTGGAAGCGGGTGCTGACCTTCGGCGGGCTCGGGCTGATCCTGGTCTACTGCCTGGCGCCGTTCTACTGGATGGCGGTGTCGGCGTTCCGCCGCCCGTCCGACCAGTTCGAGCTGACGGCGCTGCCGATGCCGTTCTCGCTCGACAACCTGACCGCGGTCTTCTCGCCCGCCGTCGGGTTCGGCCGGTCGCTGCTCAACAGCGTGGTGGTCGCGGGCGTCACCACGATCCTCACCCTGATCATCGGCGTGTCGGCGGCGTACGCGCTGGCCCGGCTGCACTTCCGGTTCAAGAACGCGGTCGCGGCGCTGATCATCGCCACCTCGATGTTCCCCGGCATCTCCCTGCTGGTGCCGCTGCTGGCGCTGTTCACCGACATCGGGTGGATCAACACCTACCAGTCGATGATCGTGCCCAGCCTGTCGTTCGCGCTGCCGCTGGCGGTGTGGAACCTGACCGCGTTCTTCCGGCAGATGCCGGAGGAGCTGGAGCAGGCGGCCATGATCGACGGCTGCACGCGGGCCCAGGCGTTCCGCAAGGTGATCCTGCCGCTGGCCGCGCCCGGCATCTTCACCACCGCGATCATCACGTTCATCGCGGCGTGGAACGAGTTCATCATCGCTTTGTCGATGGTCAACGACAGCACCATGCAAACTGCTACCGTCGCGATCTCCCGGTTCACCGGGGCGTACGGTTTCGACCAGCCGTTCGGCACGCAGATGGCCGCCGGCGTGATCGTGACCGTGCCGCTGGTCGTGGTGGTGCTGCTGTTCCAGCGGAGGATCATCGCAGGCTTGACCGCAGGTGGCGTCAAGTAGCCGCCTGGCGGTGTCAACGGCCGGTCGCCACGTGATGGGAGAGCCGTGGCGACCGGCCAATTAACTGCCCTGCCCCCTATCGGGTGAGTGGCGTCGATCGTGGTGGCCGGGCGGGCTTCCCCGCCCGGCCCCCGTCAGGGCAGGCGCCACTGCTGGGCGCCCGTGCCGTTGCACTCGTGGATCTGCAGCTGGACGCCGTTCACCGCGTTGCTGTTCGGCACGTCCAGGCACTTGCCGGACGGCGGGTTCACCAGCGTCGACCCCTTCGGCCACCACTGCTGCGCGCCCGTCCCGTTGCACGTCCACAGCTGCACCTTGGCGCCGTTGGTCCGCGCACTGCCGCTGACGTCCAGGCACCGCCCGAGCGCCCGCACCGTGCCGTCGGACGCCAGCGTCCACTGCTGCGCGGCCGAGGAGTTGCAGTCCCACAGCCGCACGGGCGCGCCGTCGGTCGGGCCTGCGGGCTCGGCGTCCACGCACTTGCCCGCCAACCCCACCACCGCGCCGGACCGCGCGGGGTTCGGACCGACGTCGAACGACGGCGGCGCGTCGGCCGCGGCGCTGCCCCAGGTCGAGGCCGTCGCGCCCAGGCTGAAGTCCAGCGTGCCGCCGGACGCGACGAACGACGCGGGCAGCCACGGCTTGGTGGACGCCACACCGTCGACGCGCAACGACTGCACGTACTTGACGGTGTCCGAGGCGTTCGGGGCCGTGATGGTGATGGTGGCGCCGTTGCCGCGCTTGACGGTCGTGCTCGGGAACTGCGGGCTCGCCAGCACCAGCTCGGCCCGTCCCGGCGCCTGCGGGTACAGGCCCAACGCCGCCCACACCGCCCACGACGACATCTCGCCCAGGTCGTCGTTGCCCACGATGCCCTCGGGTGTGGGCGGGAAGAGGGACGTCAACGCCCGCCGCACCACGTCCTGGGTCTTGTGCGGCGCGCCCGCGTAGGCGTAGGCCCAGGGCGTGTTGAGCGTCGGCTCGTTGCCCAGGTACGCGTACGGCTTCTTCGGCCCGGCGTTCAGCTCGGTGAAGAAGGTGTCCAGCCGCGCGGTGACGGCCGCGTTGCCGCCCATGGCGTCGAACAGCCCGCGGTGGTTGTGCGGCACCATCCACGTGTACTGGGCGGCGTTGCCCTCGACGTACTCGTTCTCCTGCGTCGGGCTGAACCCCGGCCACGTCAGGTCGGTGTTGCGCGGTTGCAGGTACTTGCTGCCCGAGTTGAACAGGCTGCGCCAGTTCTGCGCGCGCCGCAGGAAGTTCTCGGCGGTGCCCGCGTCGCCGAGCCGCGCCGCGAACTGGGAGATGGCGAAGTCCGCGCTGGTGTACTCCAACGTGGTCGCGGCCGAGCCCCACACGTCGCCCAGCCCCGTCGGCACGTACCCGTAGTCGTTGAACTGCAACCACCCCGGGCGCTGGCGGATGTCGTTCACACCCGCCACCATGCGGCGCAACGCGTCCGCGGTGTCGAAGCCCGTGCCGCCGAACGCGTGCGCGGTCGACACGATGATCGCCATCGGGTCGCCGTTCATCACGCCCGTGCCGCCGTTGGCGACCGTCCAGCGGTCGAAGTACCCGCCCTGGGCGGCCTGGTTCACCGCGGACCGCGCGATGTCGGCGGCTTCCGCCGGCCCCAGCAACGCGATCAGCGCGATCTGCGACCGGTAGACGTCCCAGCCGGAGAAGTTCGCGTACTGGGTCCTCGCGGTCGTGTGCGTCTGCCGGTCGAAGCCCGTGTACTGCCCGTTGACGTCGCTGAACACGTTGGGGTGCAACAGGGAGTGGTACAGCGAGGTGTAGAGCGTGCGGAGCTGGGTCGTCGTGCCGCCGGTGACGTCGATCCGGCCGAGCCAGGAGTTCCACGCGGCGCGCACGGCGGTCCGGACCTCGTCGAACGACCGCGTGCCGGTCTCGGCCGCGAGGTTGGCCTTGGCGTTGTCCAGGCTCACGAACGAGATGCCGACCCGGGCGGTGACCGTCGTCGCGTTGAACGACACGAACGCCGAGGCGGCGAACGGCCGCACGTCCTGCGCGGTGGCGGACGGCGCGGGCACGTGCTGCGTCCCGGCGGTCTTGGGCGCGGCGGGGACGTGGCCGGGGCTGCTGCCCTCGACCGCACGGCCGCCCGGCGTCACCTGGCCGTTCGCGATCGTGGCGGTGGAGGCGAACGGCTGGTCGAAGGTGACGTGGAAGTGCAGCCGGTACCGGTTGCCCGCGCCGCAGAACCCGCCGCTGTCGGTGTAGCCGGACAGGCTGTCGGTCCCGATGGTGACCGAGCCGCCGGCGGCGTTGAACGCGCGGGCGGCGTCGACGTTGAGCGAGGCCCGCTGGCCCGCCGGGTAGGTGAAGCGGGCCACGCCCGACCGCTGGTCGGAGGTCAACTCGGTGCGGATGCCGTTGTCGAAGCGGACCGAGTAGTAGCCCGGTGACGCCTGTTCGTTGGCGTGGGAGAACGTCGAGTAGGCCGCGGGCGTCGTGCCGAGGGACGGCATGAACGGCACGTTGCCGAAGTCGCTGCACCCCGGGCCCGACAGGTGGGTGAGGCTGAAGCCGCGGATCCGGTTGTCGTCGTAGTGGTAGCCGCCGTGCTGGTGGGTCACCGTGTCGGGGCTCCACTGGAGCATGCCGAACGGCGCGACGGCGCCGGGGAAGGTGTTGCCCGCGCCGCCGCCGTGCCCGAAGTCGGGGCCGCCGGGCTTGGTGCCGACGAACGGGTTGACGTGCTGCGCGGGATCGGTGACGGCGTGCGCCGTGCCGGTCTGGACCGGGACGGCGAGCGCGGCGAGGGTGAGTGCGGCGACAGCCGCGGAGCGGAGACGCATCTGAACCTCCGGCAGGGGTAGGAGGCCTGACAACGTTGTCAGGCCTCGATTCTCCCATCGAAGGTCCAGACCAGGAACCCGCTGCGCGGGGGAACGGCGCTGGGCCGGTGTTGTCCACCGGACACGGGTCACTGACCGGGGATCACTGAACGCGAAAGCCTCTATAGTTTCAGTGTAGACAAAAACCAATCACCACGCGCCCGGCAACCGCAAGCCCTGAGGCGCCGGAACGCCCGCGGGCCACAGCTCGACCGCCGACTCGGGGTCGATCCCCGACAGGTCGACGACACCACCGGCGAACCGCGCGCCGTCGAACGACACCGAGCCACCGGCGAACCGGGCGCGGTCGAAGGAGACGACCCCGCCCGCGAACGTGGCCGCGGCGAACGACAGGCGGCCGGTGATCGTGGCGTCGGCGAAGGTGACGCGGCCGGCGTCGGTGAACGTCGCGCCGGAGAAGTCGCCGCCGTCGAAGACCGCGCCGGTGAAGTCGAAGTCGTGGCCGCGCCAGGTGCGCGGGTCGTCGTCGGCGAGGTGCAGGTTGTCGCGGACGAGCCGGATGACGGTGAGCCGGACGTGGCGCTCCTGACCGGGGTCCCGCTGCGCGTCCTCGGCGGTGCCGTAGGGCTGGCGCAGGTAGGCGCAGAGCACGTCGATGCAGCCCTGGCGCGCTTCCGGCGCGTCGTTCGCCAGTGCCGCGAACGCGTAGACGCCCGCGATGCGCACCGAGGCGTCGGGCGCGCCGAGCAGCTCGGCCGCTTTGGCGTAGCGGTCGAGCAGCACCTTCGCGTCCTCGCGGTGGGAGTCGACCTCGTTGAGGCGCTGCCTCCGGTAGGCGACCGTCAACGCCACGACCGCGCCGACGCCGCCGACCACGGTCAGCACCACCTTCACCGCGTCGAGCCGCTCCTGGACACCGGTCGGTCGCCCCAGCACGCCCCACAGGAGCACCCCCACTCCCACCGCGACCGCCGCGGCCGACGCCAGCAGCAGGGTCACGTGCACGAGCAGCGGCATCGCCGGTGTCCGCGGCCGGCGGCCCAGGGCCATCGCGGCCCGGCGACCTCCGCCCGCCGAGAGCGCCGCCGCCACCAGGACGAAGACCCACACCGCCCAGTGCCGCCCGACCCACTGGCCGACCGCCACCGCCGCCTGCGCCCACCACCGGGGCGCCAGGCTCACGACCGCGGCGATCAGGGACGCCACCGCCAGCGCTTGCCGAGGGCGCGGTCCCCGGCGGAAACCGAGGACGGCTCGGCTCACCTGTAAGGGTTGCTCGCTCATGACGTCATGGTGGCGCAACCGACCCCGGGACGACGGCCTCGGCCGTGGGCGTGGCCGAGCCGTCATCCACCCTGATCGCCGCCGATGCGTTCGTCAGCCGATCGGCGCGGGGGAGTTGGCCTCCGGGACCAGGATCGCCGGTGCGCCGGACCCGTCCGCCGGCACCGCCCACACGTCGTTGGTCCCGTCGTCGCGTTGAACCCCGTAGGCGACGGTCCGGTCGTCGATCCAGGTCGGTTGGTCGTCCACGCTGCGGGTCTCGGCGAGAGGGGTGGCGGTCAACGTCTCCAGATCCATAATGGACAGTCGCCAGCCTTGCTGCGGGTCGCCGTTCACCGCCGCTTTGTAGGCGATGCGCTTCCCGTCGGGCGACAGGGACGGGCACTCCACGTCGTCCGCGATCGACCGGAGCGTGCGGGCGGCGAAGTCGCCCGCCATCAGGTAGCGGTGCCCTCCGGTGGACATGGTGGCGTAGAAGCGGTTGTCGTCGGCGGCGAAGGTGACGCCCCAGAAGTTGCGGTCGACGGCGGTGGCGGGCGTGCCGTCCACGGTGGCGGTGAACTCCTCCAGGGACGTGACCAGGGCGCCGGTCTCCGCGTCCAGGATGCCGGTGCTCGTGGAGAAGCCGTTGGCCGCGTACGAGTGGCCTTCCACGAACAACGTCCACGCCACCATGCGGCCGCTCGGCGACACGCGCGTGCGGTTGGGGAACCCGGTCAGCGGCACCGTCCGCACCTCCCTCGACCCCGCGTCCAGCACCGCCAGCCCACCCGCCTTGAACGCGCCGACCGGCCGCAGGCACGAGGTCGTCCCGCCGGCGCTGTAGGCGCGGTCGCACCGCTGCTCGGTCACCTCGCGGGGCCCGCCCGGATCGGACCGCGACACGGTGGACAGCCTGCCGTTGGTCAACACCACCAACCGCGGCCCGTCGACGGGGGTCGACGCCACCTCGTCGGGCCCGGGGGCGGACCACGCGGCGTACCCGACCGCGACACCCGCCAGCAGCACGGCGACCAGCGCGGTGATCAGCAGCCGTGCCCGGGTGGTCATGACCGCCGTCCCAGGAGCGCGACGGTGGCGGCCAACGTGAGCGCGACGCCCGCGGCGGCCAGGCGGGTGGCTGCCTCCGGGCCCCAGAACTGCCAGGCCAGGCCGAACAGCACGGACGAGCCCAGGTACGCCAGCGCCTGTCCGCTGTGGATCAGCGCGATGCCGGTCGTGCGCAGCCGCTCCGGCAGCAACGGCCCGGCCAACGCCATCAGCACGCCGTCCGTGGCCGCGTAGAACACCCCGTACAGCGCGACCACCACCACGACCGACCCCCACCCGCCGAACGGCCCGAACAGCAGCAGGTACACCGCCCCCAACGCCACGTACCCGCCCACCATCACCGGCAGCCGGCCGACCCGGTCGGCCACCGCGCCCAGCGGCGCGGCCAGCAGGAGGTAGACCAGGCTCGTGCCGACCGCGAGCAGCGGGAACCACCCGATCGACAGGCCTTCGCGCTTCTGCAGCAGCAGGTACACGAACCCGTCGCCGATCGTGGCCAGGCCCAGCAGCGAGGCCGCGAGCACGACCCGCCGCACGCCGCCGTCACGCCACAGCCCGCCGATCGCCTTGACCCGCACCGGTTGCGACGGCACCGCCGACCGGTGGTCGCGCACGAACAGCACCAGGATCACCACGCCCAGCGCCGCGACGCAGAAGCTGGTCATGAACACCGAGTCGAACGACTCACCGGCCAGCGCCAGCACGGCCAGGGCGACCAGCGGCCCGGCGAACGCTCCCACCCCGTCCATCGCCCGGTGCACGCCGAACGCCCGGCCGAGGTCGCCCGCGGGCGTCGACAACGTGATCAGCGCGTCGCGAGGCGCGGTGCGCAGTCCCTTGCCCGCCCGTTCGAGCGTGATCACCGCGCCGAGCGCGGCGGTGGAGCTGCCCACCGCCAACAACCCGAGCTTGGCCACGGCCGACAGGGCGTAGCCGAACCCGGCGACGGCCTTGCGCCGGTCGGTCCGGTCGGCGAGGTAGCCGCCGACGAGCCGGAGCAGGGTGGTGGCCCCGGTGTAGACGCCGTCGACGAGGCCGTAGGCGGCGGGGCTGAGCTGGAGCCCGACGACCAGGTAGAGCGGCAGGACGGCGGTGACCATCTCGGACGAGACGTCGGTGACCAGGCTGACCGTGCCGAGCGCGAGGACGTTGGCGCTGACGCCCTTCCAACCGGCGGTCTTGGGGCGGGTGATGGTGGACAGGTACACGGCGCACCTCCGGGACGGCAGGTGCCGCGCCCGCGAGCGCTTCTCGTGGGACCGGACCATCGCCGAGTTCGCCGCAATGCTGGTCGGCGGCGGCGGGGACCGGTCCG
>NZ_JBEOVG010000164.1:0-9746 GCF_040295345.1 Actinosynnema sp. NPDC002837 | reverse complement strand
AGCCGGCAGGCCTGGCGGGACGCTTTTCCCCGCCGGGCCTGCCGGCTACGGCCTGCCTGGGGTGCCCGTAAGGGCCCCATGTCAAATCGAGCCGGACCTGGCCCGTAGGCCATGAACCCCCGAAAGGGGGAACCTCCGACCCACCCGCCACGCCACCAACCCAACCCTCCCGGGTTACCACCGAGTTAGTGCGGCTTCCACAACAACTAAGCGCGCCCGTCCACCCCGTCCAGCACCCGCGCCAACTCCAACCGCGACGACACCCGCAACTTCGCGTAGATCCGCGACAGGTACACCTCGATCGTCCGCGGGCTGTAGTGCAACGCCGCCGCGATGTCCCGGTTGCGCATCCCCTGCTGCACCAGCCGCGCGACGTTCTCCTCCGCCGCCGTCAACACCCCCGGCGCCCGCCCCCGCGCCCGCGGCACCTTCGCGCCCAGCTCCTTCAACCGCCCGCCGGCCTGCCGGCGCAACCCGTGCGCACCCACCCGCTGGAACAGCGCATACGCCTCGAGCAGCTCGTCCACCGCCGCCCCGTCCACCAGCCCCAACGCCAACTGCCCCCGTGCCCGCTCGAACACGAGCCCACCGACCTCCGCCTCGCGCACCGCCTCACGCAGCACCGCACCGTCCCGCTCCACCACGCCGACCAGCCGCCGCACCGTCGTCCGGGTCCACGGCGCCACCCGGTCGCCCGCCACCACCCGCAGCCTCTCCAGCCCCCGCCTCGCCTCGTCCAGCCGCCCACCGGCCAGGTCCAGCTCGACCAACCGGCCCAACAACTCGCAGCCGTACGCCGACATCCCGTCGTCGTCCACCGCCTCCACCAGCACCCGCCGCGCGCCCTCCACATCACCCCGCGCCGCCAGGTACCCGGACATCGCCAACGCGTGCAGCCGGGACATGTTCGGGCTGTTCGGCACCTCGAACGCGGCCAACCGCGCGGCCACGTCCAGCTCACCCCGCCAGGTCCGCACCTCCAGCTCGATCGCGCGCAGCCCGTCCAACATCATCAGCTCCTGCCGCGACTCCAGCTCCGCCGCGGCCCGACCCACCCGCTCCAAACACGCGTCCCACTCACCGCCGAACCAGTCCAGCGCCACCCGCGCCATCTCCAGCTCACCGCGGAACGCGTGGCCGCCCGCCCGTTCCCGCAGCTCCTCCGCCCGCCGCAACCGCCACGACGCGTCGTGCACCAGACCGGCCAACGCGCCCGTCGACGCGCTCACCGCCAACGCCTGCAACTCCAACGCGGGCTGACCGGCCGCCGCGGCCAGCGACCGGTTCGCGTAGTCGACCGTCTTGTCGTGCCGGAACAGCATCGACGTGACGACCGCGAGCCGGTCGAACACCACCACGCCCTCGGCCGCCGACGTCAGCGGCATGGCCTCGATCCGCTCGGCCGCGGCCAACGCCTCCTCGTGACGTCCGGTGAACACCAGCAACAACGCCCGCTGCGCGTGCAACGCCGCCGGCGCGCCACCCTCCGCCACCTCCGCCGCCGCCAGCTCCGCGTCCACCAGCCGCAACGCCTCGGCGAACCGACCGACCAGGAACATGCTGGTCAGCACCACCACCGCGCACCGCGACCGCTCCACGCCCGCCGGCAGCGCCGCCAACGCCGCCAGACCGGGTCCGATCGCCGCACCCGGCCGGGACGCGTGCGCCAGCGCCCGGCACTGCGAGGCCAGCAGCCCGGCCCGTTCCGGCGCGGCCACCGGCAGCAGCTCCAACGCCCGCGCGCACAGGGCCGCCGCCGTCTCCGGCGCGGTCGCGCGGTTCGCCGCGGCGGCCTGCGCCATCACCCGCACCGCGCGCAGGTCGCCCGGCGGCGCCGACTCGGCCAGGTGCCAGGCCAGCTCCATCTCGTCGACCGCCAGCCCGCGCGCCCGGTCGTCCAGCAGCCGGGCGCTGATCAGGCTGTGCAGGTGCCGGCGCTGGGCGGGCCCGATCTCCTGGTACAGCGCCTCACCGACCAGCGCGTGCGAGAACCGGTAGCCCCGGTCCTCGTCCCGCACCACGATGTGGGCCCTCAGCAGCCCGTCGAACGCGTCCACCACCGTCTCCTCCGGCAGTGACGACACCCGCGCGAGCAGCCCGATCTGGTCGAGCCGCACCCGCCGGAAGATCGACACCGCGCGGGCGACGGCCCTGGTGTCCCGGTCCAGCGGCGCGACCCGCCGCACCACCGCCTCCCGCCTGGTCAGCCGGATCGCGGTCGGCGACACGGTGAGCCGGGCCCGGTTGCCGTCGACCGCGACCAGGTCCAGCTCGCGCAGCGACCGGGCGATCTCGACCGCGAAGAACGGGTTGCCGTCCGCCCGCTGGTGGACCTCGTGCGCGAGGCCGTCGTCCACCGGCGTGCCCAGCACGGTCTCCACGATCCGCGCCACGTCACCGCCGCTCAACGGCGCCAGCCGCACGCGCGCCACGTCGGCGTGCCGTTCGAGCCGGTCGAGCAGTTCCTCCACGCCGGGGTTGCGGTGGTGCTCGCGCACCGCCGTGATCAGCACCAGCGGCGCGGCCGTGACCCGGCGCAGCACCACCGCGAGCATGGCCAGCGAGTCGTCGTCCACCTGGTCGACGTCGTCCAGCACGAGGGCGGCGGGCCGTTCGGCGGTGAGCCCGGCCAGCGCCCGCGCGACCACCTCGCACGACCGGCCGAACCAGGTGGCGTCGGGCGCAGACGTCAGCTCCAACGCATCCACCGCGGCGCGCACCTCACGCGAGCCCGCACCGCCCGGCCCGACCGCCACCGACCGCAACGCCGTGGCCACCGCCGCGTAGGGGATCCGCCTGCTCACGTCGTCCGACTCGGCGGCGGCCACCGCGCACCCCCGGTCACGCAGCCGGCGACCCACCTCGGCCAACAGGCTGGACTTGCCGATCCCGGGCTCGCCCGACACGACGACAGCCACCAACCCGGCCGCGGGCACGCGCTCGACCGCGTCGAACACGGCCGCCAACTCGGCCTCCCGGCCGAAGAAGGACCGGCCGACGAAAGACGACAACAGGCGACCTCCCGCCGTCGGAGCGGCCACCACCCTACCCACTGAGGAATCCCTACTCACGTGGCGTGGCTCACGGTGGTGGCATGGCGGCAGACAACCGCACCTGGAGGGTCCATGACGGTCGAGGGCACCTGCGCCGACGAGTTCGCCGAGGTCCGCGCCGAGTTCGAACGCAACTTCGCCGACCGCGGCGAGCTCGGCGGTGGCGTGCACGTGACGCTCGACGGCGAGACCGTGGTCGACCTGTGGGGCGGCGACGCGGGCGGTCGGGCGTGGACCGAGGACACGATCACGCACGTGTGGTCGTGCACCAAGGGCGCGACCGCGTTGTGCGCGCACGTGCTCGCGTCACGGGGCGAGCTGGACCTCGACGCGCCCGTCGTCCGGTACTGGCCGGAGTTCGGGCAGAACGGCAAGGCGGACACGCTCGTGCGGCACCTCCTGTCGCACCAGGCGGGGTTGACCGCCGTGCGGGAGCCCGTGCCGCCGGGCGGCATGCTCGACTGGGAGCTGATGACGGGCCTGCTGGCGCGGCAGGAGCCGTTCTGGGCGCCCGGCACGCGGCACGGCTACCACGCGTTGACGTTCGGGCACCTGATCGGCGAGGTGATCCGGCGGGTGTCCGGTCTGGCGCTGGCCGAGTTCTTCGAGAAGGAGGTCTCCGGTCCGCTGGGGCTGGACTTCTGGCTGACGTTGCCCGACGACCTGGAGCCGCTGGTCGCGCCGACCGTGCCCGCCGGGCGCGGCGAGCCGCTGCCGGGCATGTACGTGATCGGGCTGTCCGAGCCCGAGTCGATGCAGGGGCTGCTGCTGGGCAACACCGGCGGCTACGTCGCGGCGTCGAACACCCCGGCGGCGCACGCGGCGCAGTACGGCGCGGTCGGTGGGATGAGCAACGCGCGCGGCCTGGCCCAGATGTACCGGCCGCTCGCCTCGGGCGGCGAGTACAACGGGGTGCGGCTGGTCGACGAGTCGCAGCTCCCGGTGATGTCGGGGATCGAGTCGGCCGGGTTCGACGAGATGCTGCTCGCGCCGACCCGGTTCTCGCTCGGGTTCATGAAGGCCGTCGGCAACCTGCGCCTGCCCGCCGTGGAGCGCGGCGTGCTGATGTCGGAGGACGCGTTCGGGCACTCCGGGATGGGCGGCTCGCTGGGCTTCGCCGACCCCGGCGCGCGAATGTCGTTCGGGTACGCGATGACGAAGATGGGGCCGGGCCTGGGCGTCAACGCGCGCGGACAGTCCCTTGTGGACGCCACGTACCGCGCCATCGGCTACCGCCAGGCGCCCAACGGCCTCTGGTTCCGCTGACGGGTCACCCGGCAGTCCAGCGGGCGCGTCAGCGGGCGCGGAGGTGGCGGACGGCGTCCAGGAACCCCTCCAGCTCCGGCCAGTCCTGCCGCGCCTCCGGGTCGTCCCCGATGTCGTCCAACCACTCGTACAGGTACAGCCGCTCCGCGACGGCTTCCAGCCCACGCCAGCCGTCGTCGGGCAAACCGTGCTCGCGAGCCGCGGCCACCAGGGCCCCGAACGCATCGGCGTACCTGCCGTCGGCCAGGTGCCCGCGATAGGGCGCCAACGCCTCCTCGGGCAGCAACGCGGCCACTTCCACGAGGTGCGTGCGGGCGTGAGCCCGGCGCTGGAGGTCCTCGTCTTCGCCGGGGTCCTCCAACGCCGCTTCGTCGACCGGTCCCAGCAGTGCGATCATGGACCAGAGCTGGTCGAAACCCGAGGGATCCGAGTCGGGGCGCGGTCTCCACAACGGGCTCGCCTCGACCAACCGGCGTGCTTCGTCGTCCGGCACGCCGGAGCCCTTGGCGTAGTAGACGATCGCCGCGGTCTTCGCCACCCCGCGCCCGCCCAGCAGCTCGAACACCTCTTCGTGCCCGAGTCCTCGGACGTGGGCGTCGCGGACCATGGCGATCAGCTCGGGATCGTCGTGCACGGGGACGAGCCTACGACCCGACGCCGTAGACCGAACGGAGCCAGGCGCACGTCAAGGTGTCGACCGGCTCGCGGTCCCGGGCCGCGGACCGGGACCGGGAACGGCTCAGGAAGACCCGCTCGTTCATCGCCACCAGCACCGTTCGGCGGTGTCGAGGATCGCCCGCGAGGTGAGGTCGCCCTTGCTGGGCCTGCGTCGCGACCCGACCGTGCCGGCACGTGGGGACCTGGCGGACATCCCCGGTTCCGCGCGCGTTCGGCCGCAAGGTCTTCTCGCGCACCGCCGCCGGGTCGAGGACGTTGACGCGCACCACCGCGCCGGTCGGGGTAGACAATGAGGTGTGGATCCGCTGTGGGCACTGCGACAGGTGGCGTTCCAGCTCGAGCGCGCGGGTGAACCCACCTACCGCGTCCGGGCGTTCCGCAAGGCGGCGGAGGTGCTGGCGGCGTTGCCGGACGGCGAGGTGGAGCGGCGGGTCGCGGCGGGCACGTTGACCGACCTGCCCGGCATCGGCAAGGCCACCGCCGGGGTGATCACCGACGCCGTCGCCGGGCGCGAGCCGGACTACTTGAGCCGGTTCCGCGAGCCGGTGGTGGGCGGGCAGGCGCTGCGGGCGCTGCTGAAGGGCGACTGCCACACGCACTCCGACTGGTCCGACGGCGGCAGCCCGATCCGCGAGATGGCCGAGACGGCGCGCGGCCTCGGGCACTCGTGGATGGTGCTGACCGACCACTCGCCCCGGCTCACCGTGGCCAACGGGCTGTCCGCCGACCGGCTGCTCGCGCAGCTGGACGTGGTCGCGGAGCTGAACGCCGAGCTGGCGCCGTTCCGGATCCTGACCGGCATCGAGGTGGACATCCTGGACGACGGCGCGCTCGACCAGCGGCCCGAGCTGCTGGAGCGGCTCGACCTCGTGGTCGCCAGCGTGCACTCGAAGCTGCGGATGGCGGCGCCGGAGATGACGCGGCGGATGGTGGCCGCCGTGTCCAACCCGCACGTCGACGTGCTGGGGCACTGCACGGGACGGCTGGTGGTCGGCAAGGGGCGGCCGGAGTCGACGTTCGACGCGGAGGCGGTGTTCTCGGCGTGCGTCGAGCACCGCACGGCGGTGGAGATCAACTCGCGGCCGGAGCGCCGCGACCCGCCGGGCAGGCTGCTGCGGCTGGCGGTCGAGCTGGGGTGCTCGTTCGCGATCGACAGCGACGCGCACGCGCCGGGGCAGCTGGACTGGCTGTCGTTCGGCTGCGAGCGTGCCGAGGAGTGCGGCGTGACGCCCGACCGGGTGATCAACACGCTGGAGGCCGCGGAACTCCTGTCCCGCTGACCGCGTCCCGTCAGCGACCCGCCGTCGCCGGGCGTTGGGCCCTCGACGCGCGGACCAGGTGGCCGTACCAGGGGATCAGGGGCCCGGTCGGGCCTTCGACCAGGCGTTGCCACGTGGCGCGGCACAGGGCGAGGAACGGCGCCGCGTCCCAGTAGCGGGCCAGCTCCGCCAGCGGCCGGGTCTGGACGTTGCCCAGGCCGTAGCGGCGGTCGAAGCCGTAGGACACCGGCACCGCCGCGCCGTTCGCCTCGATCACCAGCGGGGTCAGCCAGCGGCCGAGGGGTTGCCCGTCGTCGACCGGCGCGGCCATGAACGCCTCCGGTTCGCGAGCCAGCATGGTGCGCGGCACGGCGTCGAGCTGGACGGCCAGGCCGTGCTCCTCGGCGATGCGGCCCAGCTCCACCGCCGCGTACGCCAGCTCGACGGCGTCCGGGCGTTCGCCGGCCATCAACCGGTTCGCGGCCCCTTCCGGCTCCAACGGGTGAACCTGGAGCAGGAGAGCGCCCGACTGGACCGCAGCCAGTGCGACTTCACCCAGTTGGGTGGCATTCCCCTGGGTCAACGTGGTGACCACGCCGACCGGGAGGCCGACCTCGGTGAGCCGGCGGATGCCCGCCAGGGCCTTCTCGAAGCACCCTTCCCGATCACGGATCCGGTCGTGCGTGGCGCGGTCGCCGTCCAGCGACACGGCCACCAGGTCGACCAGCCCGCGCACCAGGCCGATGCGGCGCTGCGTCAGCGCGACCGCGTTCGTGGTGACGGTCGTGCGCATCCCGGCCGCGCGGGCGGCGCGCAGGAGCGCGGGCAGTTCCGGGTACAGGAACGGCTCACCACCGGAAACGTTCAGCACGTCGTAGCCGAGCGCGGCCGCGTCACGGACCACCGCCGACAGCACGGAGATCGGGATGGACTCGGCGACGTCCGGGCCCGAGCTGGAGTAGCAGTGCAGGCAGCGCAGGTTGCACAACCTGGTCGGGTGGACCTGCAGGACCGCCCGGCCACTCGTCTGGCCCATTCCACCCTCCCGCGATGCTCGATATCCCTATGGAGCACGCACGGGGCGCGGTGATACGTCGAACCGGCAACACGCCGGCTCACGCGGTTCGTCCCCCTCCCCCGGGCATCCCGTCGACGCCGTCCCACCACCCGGAGCGGGACGCATTCCGAACCACCGCCGCAATTGTGCGGACAACTCGCGAAACCACTCGAATTGACGTTCTCGACGCGTGCCGACCGATTCGGTGTTAGCGTGCTGCGCCGGTCGAGGCATTACCCGGCATTATCCCGAGTTCGGCTCACGTCTTGGACCTGAAGGGGTCGCCGACATGGATGACCAGGACTTGAACACCGCTCACGTGCGCCGCAAACCGGGACCGGCGCTTTGGCTGTCGGCCGGTGCTGTGGCCGTGCTGGCGCTGGGGATCGCGATCGGCAGCACGTTCGACGCCGAACCCGCCACCACCGCCGCCGCCCTGCCGACCACATCACCGCAGGCCGAGCGTCCGACCAGCACTTCCACGACCGCGGAGAGCGTCGCCGCGGCGAGACCGGGCGCCGTCTGGCTCTCCGACCTGCCGCCGGTCGACAGCAGCTCGATCGACGACATGTACGTGGAGAGCCCGTGGACGGCCGCTCCCGCAAAGGTGCGGAAGGTGACCTACACCAAATCCGTTTCCGCCACCGGCGCCTGGTGCTCGTCCGCCCAGCTGACATTCGCGCTGGACGGCAAATACGACCGCTTCACCGCCCAGGTCGCGATCGCCGACGATTCATTGGCGACGAAAGAACTGGACTTCTACGTCCTGCTCGACGACCACCGCGCGACCGAACTCGCGAACACCGGCCCCACCCCGCAACCGGTGGACCTCCCCGTCACCGGGGCGCGCCTGCTGACCATCGGCGTCGAGTCGACCGCGGACCGCCCGGACGACTGCCCGGGCCCGGAACGCGTGGGAGTCTGGGCCGACCCGGCCCTGACCCCGGCCGGCTAGGACCTCGGGGACGCGCCGGGCGGCGGGTCTTCGCGGAGGCGGAGCGGCTCGCCGTACCGGTCCTGGTAGACGCCGAACGTGAAGCCGGGCCACGGCGACGGCTTGGCGCCCTCGGGCAGGTCCGGTGGCATGTTGGACGGCGTCATCATGATGTCGTCGTAGTAGTCCTCGCCCTGGGCGACGACCCACTGGGCGACGTCGTCCACGAAGTCCTCGGTGACCGGCGGATCGAGGTGTCGGGTGAACTCCTCGTCCTTCAGGTTCGCGGCGTGCTCGTGGTAGGTCCAGTAGAAGTCGACCAGTTCGGCTTCGGACATGTCGGTGATCCTGCGGCGGAGTTCCTCGGGATCCCGCGAACCCAGCGCGATGAGGTCCCAGAAGTGCAGTTCGTCCGGCATTCGGCTACCTATCTGAAATCGCTCGGCCTGAGGTTGTACCGCTCCATCCAGCGGTAGAAGGTCCGGTCGCTGACACCGGCCCGCTCGGCCGCCGCGCCGACGTGCCCGTTCGCGTCGGCGATGAGCCCGCGCACCTCGGTCGCGGGCGGGGGCGCGTTCTGCGGCCGGAAAGTCGATGGTTCGGCACCGTCCGGCGGCACCAGCTGCCCCTGCTCGTTCCAGTACCACCCCTCCTGGCGCAGGCGGCTCCCACCCGGAAGCGGTTCGAACGGCGTCCCGGGACCGACCCTCCCCAATCGCGGGCCGACGCTCTCGACCGGCGTGTTGTCCCAGGGAAGTCGATCTCGGGCACCCCAGTCTAACTGGTCTCGCAAACTCTGCTCGTAGGAGCGGATCCGCCCACCGGAGGGGAGGCTGACCTCCCGCACCTCGATCTCGAGGTCGATGCCCAACCGCCTGCCCGCCAACGCGTAGCGGCCGAAGCGGTCCTTCAGGGGATCGCCGCCGGTGGTCTCGCCGACCTTGAGGATTTCCCCGGTCGACTTGTCCCGGACCACGTAGAGCGCCTTGGCGTCATCCGGGATGCGGGCCGACGCCGCGTCGTCCGGCCGGATGAACCGCGGTTCCCCGACCGGCACGCCGAGCCTGTCGAAGTCCGGTCCTCGGTCGAGCACGCGCCCCACGGCCGGGTCGGCGTCGCCGATGGCGCGGAGCTCGTCGCCCAGGTCCCGGATCTCCCGCAACCGGTCGGCCGCTTCGGGGATCTCGCCGTCGCGGATCCGGGCGTCGAGGCGGTCGGCGTCGGCCGAGAGCTGTTCGAGCCGCGAGCGCACCCGCGGGTCGTCGACGTGCGGCAGGACTTCGTCGATCTTGTTCCGGAGCGGCCCGCCGACCGGCCGTTCCTGCCGCCCGGGGCCGCCGGCGCGATCTTGGGCGTCGGTGGGGTCGAGGTCGGTCTTGTCGGCGTCCTTGGTGCCGGGGACGTAGCCGTCGTCGCTCGCTCTGGTGGTGGTGCCGTCGGGGTGGTGGGTGTGCCATTCGCCGTTGGGTGGGATGCGGGGTTGGCGGTTGCCGTCGGGG
>NZ_JBEOVG010000163.1:0-9761 GCF_040295345.1 Actinosynnema sp. NPDC002837 | reverse complement strand
GCCGCGGTGGGCGGCGACCCCGGACGACGTGGTCAGACGGAGCCGGTGAAGCGGTCGTCCAGGTACGCGAGCTTGGCCTGCTCGTCGCGGTCGGAGTAGAGGTAGCGGATCCAGGCCTGCTGCTCGTGCAGCAGCGCGCCCATCTCCCACACGCACAGCACTTCCCGGTGCTTGCCCTGCTCCAAACGGCGGAAGCTGTCGTGCTGCTTCATGTCCCGGATGTAGACGGTCTCCCACATCTCGTTCTCGTTGCGCCAGGTGCAGACGATGAGGAAGTAGAAGTCGCCGCGGCACAGGTGGTGGATGACGAAGCCGAGGTCGCCGGAGATGTCCAGCTCGCCGGAGGCCGCTTCCGCGCGCAGGAACGACTTGGCCTGGTCGCGCAGCGCCGGGTCGACCACGTCCTGCGGCTCGCGCACCTCGTACCACTTCAGGTGCGCGTCGGGCAGGGCCAGGTCGTCGTCGGGCAGCGCGACGACGTCCTTGGCGTAGTGGCGGTAGTCGGCGTCGACGTTCGAGATGGCCGCGAGGTGCGACAGGTTCCTGGTCACCGGGCGATCCTAGGCAAACGCGCCGGGCTCGGACAGGAGCTTGACCGTGCTCTCGGGCACGGGCACCAGCGCCGTGCTGTAGTCGGCCATCATCTCGTTGATCGGGCCGTCGAACCGCGCCCACTCGGGCCGCTCGTACAGCGAGCCGGCGAGGCGGACGCGCTCCTCCATGCCGGGGAACGCGCGCACCAGGTGCCACTCGTCCTCGTCCAAAGGGGACGGTCCGAACGCGAGCACCGTGATGCCGATGCTGCGCATGAGCGGGATGGTGCCGTCACGGCTGATGCGGTCGAACTCGGCCCGGGTGCCGGGCTTGAGCTTGAACACGCGGGTTTCCAGCAGCCAGGGTTCGGTCATTCGGGCACTCCAAGGACGCGGCGGTAAGCCGAAGCGGGTTTGGGGTGCGCGCGGCTGGGGCGGGCCGAACGCCGGGCTCGCCGACGTTTCTACCGACGACGACACCGGCGCGCAAGGGGTGAACTAGGGTGCCGCGTCGTGAAACCGGATCTGAGCACCCTGCGCGCCGCCGTGTCCGAGTTCGGCGGCTCCACCACCCCGGAGAAGTCGTGGACGGTCCTGACCGCCGCCACCGCACCGGCGTTCGACCTGGGCGTCGCCGCGCACCGGGAGGCCGCGCACGTGTGGCTCAACGCGTGGGGTTGCCGCATCCGCACGCCCCGCCCGGGCGAGCCGCGCGTGCTGGACGAGGGCCTGGCGGCCTGGTGGGAGACGTGGCGGGACGCGCTGCCCGACGCCGGGACGTGGCTCGCCGACCTGACCGACGAGCAGGTGCGGCGGCTGGCCGAGGGCTTCGCCGCGCTGTCGGCGAGCACGGCGGCGGCCACGCCGCGCGGCACCCGGACGCTGGGTCCGACAGCGGCCTCCAAGCTGCTGTTCGCGTTGCGGCCCAACAGCCTCCCGCCGTGGGACAACATGATCGCCGACCGGCTGCACGGCGCCCGTGACGGCGCGGCGTACCGGGCGCACCTGCTGCTCACCCGCGGCTGGGCGGCGGACCTGCTGGCCGAGGCCGGCGTGCCCGAACCCGAGCTGCTGGCCGACCTCGGCCGGCCGGGGCGCTCGCTGGCGAAGGTCATCGACGAGTACTGCTACCTGGCGTTCACCCGCGGCTGGACGGCGCCGCGCCGGGGCGTGACCTCCGACGACGTGCGCCGGATCGCCCGGTCGCTCCCCCGCACGGAGGAAGCGCTGGTCCGCGATCGGGTCAAATTCCGCATCGGGCGCATCGTGTACCTCGCCCTGTCACCCGATGAGCTGACGATGGGATTCGCGTTCCCCAAGGAGGAGCGAGCGGCGCTCATTGCCTCGGACCCCGAAAAATTCCATCCGCCGGTGACTTCGGACGAGAGGTACAACTGGGTTCGGGCCACTCTGTCTCGATTGGACGAGGCGGAGTTGACCGAGTTGGTCGTGGACGCTTGGCGCATGTGCGTGCCGAAACGCGTCGCGCGCGACTACCTGGGGCGATAGCGGCCCCGATACCGCCGGACGGGCGAAACGGCGGTATCGGGATGCTGCCCGAGCGGGTCATCAGCATTTCTTGGGCAGACCCTATAAGGGAACCGAATTGGGCCGTTGACGTGGCACAAGGCGTGTTTACGATCCTCCCTACCAAGCAGGAGGGGGCGCCGCATGGCCAGTTTGACCCGATCCGAAGCAGCCGCACGGGGCGCTTTATTGGAGGTCGACTCGTATCACGTGGACCTGGTGCTGACCGGCGACGGGAAAGTGTTTCGGTCTACGACGAAAATCGCTTTCACCGCCGAGCAGGGCGGGTCGACGTTCGTGGACGTGAAGCCGGAGGTGTTGCTGGGGGCCCGGCTCAACGACCGCGAGCTGGACGTGTCCGCGCTGGTGGACGGCCGGTTGCCGCTGACCGGGTTGGCCGCCGACAACGAGCTGGTCGTCGTCGCGGACATGGCGTACTCGCGGGAGTCCAAGGGGCTGCACCGCTACGTCGACCCGGCCGACGACCAGGTGTACGTGTACGGAGCGGTGTTCCTCGACCACGCTCCGCGCATCTTCGCGTGCTTCGACCAGCCGGACCTGAAGGCCCCGTTCACGTTCGACCTGACCGTCCCCGACGAGTGGACGGTCCTCGGCACGGGTGCGGCCACGAAGCTCGCGCCCGGCCGGTGGCGGGTCGTGCAGGAGGTGGCGCAGGCGACGTACCTGACCACGGTCGTCGCCGGCCCGTACGCCTCGTTCGAGACCGTGCACGACGGCGTGCCGCTCGGCGTGCACTGCCGCGCGTCGGTCGCCGAGGCGCTGGAGGCCGACATCCAGGAGGTCTTCGACGTCACGGCCCAGTGCCTCGACGAGTTCCACCGCCTGTTCGGCGTGCGCTACCCGTTCGGCCGGTTCGACCAGGTCTTCGCGCCCGAGTTCAGCTACCTGTCGCTGGACCACCCGGGGTGCGTGCTGCTCAAGGAGCTGTACCTGTTCCGGACGCCCGCCCCGCGCAGCGAGCACGAGACCCGCGCGGTGGTCATCGCCCACGGCCTGTCGCTGATGTGGTGGGCCGGCCTGGTGACCAACAAGTGGTGGGACGACCTGTGGCTGGGCCAGGCGTTCGCCGACTACCTGGCGCACCGGGTGCCCAGCGAGGTCACCGAGTTCACCGGCCCTCTGACGACGTTCTCCGCCCGCCGCAAGGGCCAGGCGTACACCGCCGACCAGCGACCCTCGACCCACCCGGTGTGGATCGACGGCGCGGACGCCATGTCCGCGCTGCTGGACCTGGACCGGATCTCGTACTTCAAGGGCTCGTCGGCGCTGCGGCAGCTCGCGCACCACATCGGCGACGACGCGATGCGCGAGGCGCTGCGGATCTTCTTCGCCCGGCACGCCTACGGCGCGGCGACGTTCTCGGACTTCAACGCGGCGATCGGCGAGGCCGTCGGCCGGGACATGTCCGACTGGGCGGCCCGCTGGCTGGGCACCGCGAACGTCACCACGCTGGCGCCGGACTTCACCGTCGCCGACGGCGTGATCACGTCGTTCGCCGTGACGCAGACCGCGCCGCCGTCGCACCCGACGCTCCGGCCGCACACCATCGACATCGGCCTGTACGGCGACGCGCACGAGACGGTCCGCGTGACCGTGGACGGCGAGCGCACCGAGCTGCCCGAGCTGGTGGGCCGCAAGGCGCCGAAGTTCCTGCTGCTCAACGAGAACGACCTGACCTACGCGAAGATCCGCTACGACGACGCGTCGCGCCGGGCGCTGCCCGAGGTGCTGCCGACGCTCGCGCCGATCAACCGCGCGATGGTGTGGGCGCAGCTGTTGCAGGGCGTGGTGGACGGCGCGGTGCCCGCGACCGACCACCTGGACCTGGTGACGCGGATGCTCGGCTACGAGACCGAGCTGTCGATCGTGATCGAGGTGCTCGAACAGGCCCGCGTCGACGTGGCCGACCGGCTGCTGGACCCCGACCTGCGACCGGGGCTGCTCAAGGCCGTGGCGGACGCGGCACGCGACCGGCTGTCCCGCACCGCGCCGGAGGACGAGCTCGGCCTGGCGCTGCTGCGCGGCCTGGTGGAGTTCACCTCCGACACCTCAGAGCTGCGCGGCTGGCTGGACGGCGTGCCGCTGCCCGCCGGGCTGGAGCTGGACGCCGACCTGGCGTGGCGCGTGCGGTACCGGCTCGCGGTGCTGGGCGCGTTCACCGAGGCGGAGATCGACGAGGCCTACGCGGCGGACCCGAGCACGCACACCGAGCAGTTCGCGGTGAAGGCGCGGGCGGCGATCCCGACGGTCGAGGCGAAGCAGGCCGCGTGGCGCGCGATCACCACCGACGCCGAGCTGTCGAGCTACCGCCTGTGGTCCACCGCCGAGGGGTTCTGGCAGCCCGAGCAGCGGGAGCTGACCGCGCCGTACGTGGCCCGGTTCTTCACCGAGATCGTGGACGTCGCGCGGCTGCGCGAGGACAAGGTGCTGGACACGCTCGTGCTGTGGCTCTACCCGCGCTACGCCGCCGAACCGGGGACGATCGCGCGGGCCGAGGAGCTGTTCGCGCGCGACGACCTGCCCCTGCCGCTGCGCCGACGCGGCGCGGACCTGACCGACGACCTGCGCCGCGCCGTGCACGCGAGGCACGGGTGAGAGCGGCGGTGGTCGGCGGCGGCGTCGCGGGGGCGGCGCTGGCCTGGCGATTACGGGGCGCCGGTGCGGACGTGACGGTGTACGCGCCCGGCGCGGCCGACGCCTCGGGCGCGTCCGGTGGGCTGGTCCGCGGGTTCGAGGTGGACGCGGGCGCGGCCCGGGACGCCGCCGAGTCGCTGGCGGAGCTGCGGTCCGACGAACGGGTCCGGGACTGGGCGGGCTACCGGGAGACCGGGTCGGTGTACGTGACGGCCGACGACGTCACGCCGTCCGTGGACGCGGTCGAGGCGGTGCTGCCGGGTTCCGCGTCCGTGGTGGACGGCGTCGAGCTGGCGCGGCGCTTCGGGTTCCGGGACCTGCCGGCGGACGCGGCCGGGGTCGTGGAGCGGCACGCCGGGCACTTCTCCCCCGACCGGTTCCGCGGGAACGTGCTGCGGTGGCTGGGCGGGCACGGCGGCGACGTCCGCACCGAGCGGGTTGCCGAAGTCCTGCCGGGGCCCGCGGTGCGGACTTCCGCCGGCGTGACGGCGTTCGACGCGGTGGTCGTCGCGGCGGGCGCGTGGACGCCGCGGCTGGTCGGCGGCGAGCCGTTGCGGGCCAAGCAGATCCAGTACGGCCTCTACCGGCTGCCGATACCGTGCGTGGCGTCGTTCGTGGACGACCGGACCGGGCTGTACGGGCGGCCGGACCGCGACGGCGCGTTCCTGCTCGGCCTGGGGTGCGACCGCTGGGACGTCGACCCCGACGGGGTGACGCCCGACCACGACCTGGCCGCGCGGGTGCTCGACACGGCCCGCCGCCGGTTCGGCGTCGCGGACGGCGAGGTCGTGGCCGACCGGGTGGTGGCGTCGTTCGACTGCTACCGCTCACCGGGCGGGCTGCGCCTGGTGGACGTCGGCGACGGGGTGTCCACGTTCACCGGCGGCAGCGGCGGCGCGGCGAAGACCGTGCTGGCGGCGAGCCGGCGGGCGGCGGCGGAGCTGATGGCGTCGTGATCCTCGGCATCGACCACGTCGGACTGCTCACCGCGGACCCCGAGGGGGTGGGCGCGCTGCTCGCCGTGCTCGGTCTGTCCAAAGTGGACGACGGGACCGCGGACGACTACGGCGTCTCGTGCGACTTCTGGCAGGTGGGCGCGGATCCCGCGGCGCCGGCCGTGGAGGTGGTCGCGCCGACCCGGGAGGACTCGGCGGTGGCGGGACGGCTCGCGCGCGGACCGGGGCTCTACCACGTCGCGTTCGAAGTGGACGACCTGCGAGCCGAAGCGTCCCGCTTGCGCGCCAACGGTTTCGCGCTCGTGGACGCGGAGCCGTGCCGCGGCGCGCGGGACGGGATGGCGGTGCAGTACCTGTACGCGCCCAAGCCCGCCGGCGTGCTCGTGGAGCTGGTCCACTACGCCACCGCGCGCCGGGGCCTATCGCGGCCATCGGGAATCCCGATCGGCGCACCACCGGAAACCGGTCACTGAACATTGCTTCCGCCGCACTGGCGGTAAATAATTAACCACAGACGGTTGAGTAGCTGGCCAAGCAATCCGGCCGACTGGGCTCGTCGAATCCAGGGTTGCGTTTCATCGCACCATCTACGCACGTCAGCGCGTCGCGGACGTCAGGGGTGACGTCTTCGACGCACATCTTCCCGCTTTCCCGACAATTATCGCCAGGCCCGGGACAAATGTCCGGGGCGGACCTTCAACGTGCCGAAAAGCAGTCACAGGACAGGAGTGCTCCATGGCCAGCCAGCTCGTGGATTTCGGAGTCGCGGGCTTCGGGTACGCCACCGGCGAGGACCAGGACGTCGCGCAGACGGCCGGTGACTACGTGGGCGACCCCGAACGCGTCGTCCGGTGGGGCTACCACACGTTCCACCGCGCACCCGACGGCATGACCGCGACCGACCTGGCGACGCTCGCCGGGCAGGACGCGCTGGACCGCCTCGGCCTCGGGCCCAACGACGTCGACCTCGTCGTGGTGGCCGCCTCCGAGGTGCCCGACTACCACCACTGGGACACCTCCGCCGCCGTCGCGCGCCGGCTCAAGGTCGAGGGCACGACGCAGACGCTGCTGCTCACCGAGGGCTGCGCGTGCGGCGTCACGGGCCTCGGCTACGTCGCCGGTCTGCTCGCGCTCCAGCCCGAGCTGCAGACGGTGCTGTTCATCGCCGTCAACCGGGTCAGCGAGTTCCACCGCAACCGGATGAACGTCAACAACGCCGTGCACAGCGACGGCGCGGTGGCCGCCGTGCTCAAGCGCGGCCACGAGAACGTGAAGTGGCTGGCCACCGACCAGTTCGTGGATCCCGACCTGTCGGACTTCTTCCGCACGGAGGTCGGCGGCGCGGCGAACCCGCTCCCGTTCGACGGCTGGACCGCCAAGGACGCGCCTCCCGGGCACGCCCGCATCCAAGCGCACTTCGACAAGGACCCGGCGAAGCTGCGCGAGTTCGTCGCCACGCTGAACCAGCGCATCACCGACACCGTGGACAACGCGCTGCGCCGCGCCGGGCTGACCCGGGACGACCTCAAGCACGTCATCTACATCAACGACTCCACCGACACGATCGAGGAAGTCGCGGAGCCGTTCGGCGTCACGGTCGAGCACACCAACGCCGAGCTGTCGCTGGGCCACGGCCACATGGGCGCGGCGGACCAGCTGTTCTGCCTCGGCGAGCACATCGAGCGCGGCGACGTGAAGCCCGGCGACGTCGTGGCACTGTGCGGGATCTCGATCGGCATGCGCTGGTACTGCACGTTGGTGCGGATCTGATGGGCGACCGGCCGGAGCTGGTGGAGTCGTTGCGCGCGGCCGTGGCCGAGGGTCGCGCGCCGTCACCCGCGGACCTGACGCGGCTGGCGAGCGTGTCCGACCCGCTCGTGCTGCGCAAGGCGGGCAAGCTGTTGGCACGTCTGGAGGACGCCGAGGGCCTGCGGCCGCTGCGCGTGGCCGTGCTGGCGACGTGCACGATCGGCTCGTACGAGCAGATCCTCCGGGCGAGCCTGGTGTCGGCCGGCGTCCTGCCGGACCTGGCGCCCGGCCCGTACGGGCTGTTCGAGCTGACGCTGGCCACCGACCCGTTCGACGGCGTCGAGTTGATCACGCTGCTGCTGGACGAGACCTGCTTCCTGCCCGACGACTGGGCCGCGACGGACGTCGACGGCCTGGCCGGGCACCTCGAAGCCCGGCTGGCGGACCTGCGGGGCCTGGTGCTCTCGGCGGTGGAGCGCTCGACCGCAACCGTGCTGCTGCACACCGTGCCGCTGCCCGCCCAGGTGCGCGACTCGGTGATCAGCTGGCGGGCGCGCGCCGCGCTGTCCAAGGCGTGGGCGAAGCTCAACGAGGGCCTGCTGGACCTCGCCGCGCAGCACCGCCAGGTGGCCGTGACCGACCTGGTGTCGGTGCTCGCGGACTCGCCGTTCCCGGCGCGCGACGACCGGCTGCACCGCTACGGCGACCTGCCCTACACCGACGGCGCGCTGTACCTGCTGGCGCGCGAGGTCCGGCGGTTCGCCCAGGCGCGGGCCGGCCTGTCCCGCAAGGTGCTGGCGCTGGACCTGGACAACACTCTGTGGGGCGGCGTGCTCGGCGAGGTCGGCGCGGAGGGCGTGCAGCTGGGCGGGCTGTACCCGGGCAACGCCTACCGCGAGGTGCAGCGCACCGCGAGCAGGCTGCGCGACCAGGGCGTGGTGCTGGTGCTGGCCAGCAAGAACGACGCCGACCTGGTGGACGAGGCGCTGACCGCCCACCCGGAGGTGCTGCTGCGGCCGGAGGCGTTCTCCGCCAAGGCGGTCAACTGGTCGCCGAAGGCGGGCAACCTGCGCGAGGCCGCCTCCGCCCTCGGCCTGGGCATCGGGTCGTTCGTGTTCCTGGACGACTCGCCGTTCGAGCGCGGTCACGTCGAGGAGGAGCTGCCCGAGGTCGTGGTGCTGGCCGCCGACGGCGACCCCGCGCACATCGTGCGGACGCTGCTGGCGCAGGGGTGGTTCGACGTCGCGGAGCTGACCGAGACCGACCTGGCCCGGCCGGAGCTGTACCGCAGCCGGACGCTGCGCAACGACTTCGCCGGCGGCTTCGGCTCCTCCGAGGACTACCTGCACGCGCTGGGCGTGCGGCTGGTCGTCGCGGAGGCGGACGGCTTCGCCGTGGCGCGCGTGGCGCAGCTGGCCGCCCGCACCAACCAGTTCAACCTGACCGGCCTGCGGTTCGACGAGGCCGAGACCGGTCGGCGCATCGCCGACCCGGACCACCTGGTCGTCACGTTCGCCGTGGCCGACCGGTTCGGCGACGAGGGCGTCATCGGCGCGGCGTGGGTCGACCGCTCCGCCGCCGAGTGGCACGTGGACAACCTGGTGCTCAGCTGCCGGGTGCTGGGGCGGGGCGTGGACCTGGCGATCGCCGCGTGGCTCGCCCGCCGGGCGCACGCCGCCGGCGCCACCGCGCTGCGCGGCCGGTACGTGCCGTCGAAGAAGAACGGCCTGGCCAAGGGCTTCTGGACCGACGCCGGGTTCGCCGACGAGGGCGACGGCGCGTACGCGCTGGCCCTGGACACCGGGCTGCCCGACGTGCCCGCGTGGATCAACCTGCTGGAAGGGAACGAGGTGGCCCGATGACCGACACCCCGACGACCGACACCACGGTGGAGCAGTCCGTGCTGGAGATCCTGGCCGGCGCGCTCGACGTGAGCGTCGACGTGCTGCGGGGCGATCCGGTGCTGGCCCGGCACGAGTGGGACAGCATCAGCTCGCTGGACGCCTTGGCCCAGCTGGAGAACCGGTTGGACGTGACGCTGGACCTGCGCGCGTTCCACGCCGCCCGGACCGTCGAGGACGTCGTGGCGCTGGTGCGCCCCGCTCCCTGACCCCGCCCTCCCGACGCCGGGGCCGCACGACGTACCCGGCGACGCGGGCCGGGGCGCGCCCCCCCCCCCCGGGCGCCCGGCCCGCCCGCCCGCCCCCCCCCCCCCCCTCCTTAAACACCGCCACCGCCCGGCCCGGGGGGGTGGGGGCGGCCGCCTCTCCGCCCCGCCCCCCGGGGGGGCCCGGGCCCCACGCCTCGTCGACCGTGGACACCACGCCGGCCCGGATCAACG
>NZ_JBEOVG010000162.1:0-10089 GCF_040295345.1 Actinosynnema sp. NPDC002837 | reverse complement strand
GGTGCTTTAGGCTGGTCGATGCCGGCAGGCCCGGCGGGACGCTTTTCCCCGCCGGGCCTGCCGGCTTTGGCCTGCCTGGAGTGCCCGTAAGGGCCCCATGTCAAATCGAGCCGGACCGGACCCACACCGCCCACACCGCCCCGCCAACTCGAACCGGACTCACCCCCGAGCCGCCCTCAACCACCGCACCACCCGCCCGCCCGCATTCACCTCAGATTGCACAAATCCAACGGCACCCCATCCGCCGTCACACACGGCAGGTACCCGGCATCCTTCATCCGCACCCGAGCCCCGTCGTGCTCCCGCACGTACGCCACGAACCGCGCGACCAACGACCCCGACGCCGGCTCCGACCGCGTGTACAAGTACTCCACCGTCCAGAACGGGTAGCCCGCCTCCACCCCCGCCGCCGCGTCGAACACCTTCCCGCCCAACGACAACGCGGTCAACGCGTTCGTCTTGCGGGCCTCCGCCACCGAAGGCGCGTCCGCGTACCCGATCGCACCCTCCACCGCGCCGATCTCCCGCACCACGTCCGCGTTCTCGTCCCGCTCGCACCGGATCACCGGGGCCTCCGGCGCGCGGTCCTTCGCCCGGCAGTCGTTGGACGACAACGCGCTCTCACTCGTACCCAGCACCCGCCGCTCGAACAGCTCCCGCGTCCCCGACTCACCACCCCTGCCCACGATCCGGATCGGCAACGGCGAACCACCCCGCAGCTGGCTCCAATCCGTGTAGACCCCCGCGTAGATCCCGCGCAGCTGCTCCACCGTGATGCTGTCGAGCCCGACCGAGCTGTGCACCACCACGTGGTAGACCACGATCGCCAGCTGCTGCGCGAAAACGCCCTGCACCTCCTGCTTGCCGTCCGAGAGCGCCACCACGCCCTCCTCACCCCCGGCCACCTCGCGCACGCCTTGGATGCTCCCCGTGGCGGACGTGGTGATCTCCGCACCGGGGCAGGCCTGCTCGTACTGGTCGGCGATGGTGGCCATGGTCGGCATGAACACGCTCGACCCCTCGACACGCACCTTGCCCGACGCGCACGCCACCGTCGCGTCGTTCGAACCCGGCGGCCACGCCAGCACGAGCACCAGCACCGCCGCCAGCAACGCGGCCAGGCCACCGGTCAACCGGGGCAGGGTGAGCAGCCGCTCCGGGCGCTCGTCGTGCACGATCCCCGCGCCCCCGAGGCTGCCGACGACCTTCACGTCCTTGCCGAGCTCGCCCTTCGGCTTGCCGTCCGGCTCACGCAGCACCACCAGCAGCTTGAACTTCTGCTTGCGCCGCAGCACGAGCTTCTCCAGCCGCACGCCGTGCCAGACCGGCTCGCCCGGCAGGTCCGCCGGCACCGCCAGCCCACCCCACTTGGCCACCCGCTGCGCCATCCGCTCGCGCACCGTCGGCAGCGACGCCTTCGCCGGACTCGCCTCCGAGCCGAAGAACTGCAGGCTGCGCCGGATCTCGGCCTTCAGCTCCTCCGAGCCCGCCTCGGACACCCTGGCGTTCCACACGATCCGGTCGCCGAAGGTGAACGTCAGCGGCTTGTCGAAGTCCTCGCCGTCGATGTCGTAGCTACCGGTGTTGCGCACCCGGATCACCACGATGCTCATCCGGTCCAGCACCCGCACCAGTTCCCTCAGCTGGGGCGAGTTCGGGTCGGTCCCGTCGTGCAACTGCTCGGGCCCGAGACCGATCTTGGAGTTGTAGAGCACCCGGAACCCGAGCCGCTTGCGGCGCACGAAGAGCCGGTCGATGACCGGCGTCGCGAACAGCAGCCCGATCGCGAGCAGCACCGGACCGGGACCACCGAGGAAGTCCAACGCGGAACGCAGCACCTGCACACCGAATTCTCGGTCGGCGGACCGACCGAGAACCGGGTCATCGCCGGGAGTTCACCGTGACTTCACTGGACGTCAAGGGAGTCCGGCCGTTCGAACCACCTACTCAGTGCCGACTTCGAACCACCTATCAGTGCCCGACGTCGATGACCACGCGGGTCGGCGAGTCGAGCAGGAACACGCGGTGCCACGAGTCGCGCCGCATGCCGAGCCCGACGGTGAGGTTGGCCTCGAAGTCACCCGTGATCGCGAACGCCTGGACGTTGGTCAGCGCGGGCGTCTCGAACCGCCGGGGACCGGTGTAGGTCGGGTTCCCGTTGTCGTCGTGCGCTGCGGCCGGCGCGAGCCGCACCTCCAGGAAGTAGGCGCCCGGCAACGAGACCGGGTTGCCGGAACCGTCCTCGTAGAGCTGGTCGACGCTCCGGATGAAGAACTCCGGCCGGTGACCGTCGAGGTCGAGCACGACCCGGTCGAACCCGACGTGTCTGCCCGTGCGCACCCCGATCAACACCGGCGTTTGCGTCATCGACGACACACCCGTCGCCCCCAACACACGCGACCCACCGGACACCGCCGACCCAACCGACGCACCAGACCCGCCGGACACGCCCGACGCCGCGGCCGGAACCGCGACCCCGACCGCGGCCATGGCGAACACGAGCACTGCGAGTTTCCTGAAACGGCTGTTCATGACGTCCTCCAAGGGCTCTCCCGGCTGACTGCCGGTACACCCCTAGAGACGTGTCGCACGTCACACGGTTGCCTGCGGATCGGCCAGGAAGTCACCCAGCACGACCGGCGTCAGCCCGTCCAGCTTGCAGCGCTCCAGGAACGCCAGGAAGTCCTGCACGAACGTGTGCCGGAAGTGCATCAGCACGATGTCGCCCGCGTTCAGCCGACCACCCGCCTGGAACTGCACGACGCCGTCGTTGACCGCCGCCGTCCACATGACCAACGCGGTGAACCCGCAGTCGGCGGCCGCCCGGCGCGTGGTGTGGTCGAAGTTGCCGAACGGCGGGCGGAACAGCTTCGGCCGCGCCCCGAGCTGCACCCGGAGCAGCTCGGCGTTGCCGCAGATCTCACCGCGCTGGAAGTCGTAGGACGTGCCCGTCAGGTCGGGGTGCGTCGCCGTGTGCGCGTGGACCGTCGCGAGACCCTCGAACCCCTTGAAGTAGTCGGCGTGCCCGTCCACGTGCTTCGAGTTCAGGAACAGGGTCGGCTCGACACCGCTCTTGCGCATCAGCTCGGCCGCGGCCGGGTGGCGGACCGCGCCGTCGTCGATCGTGACGAACACGTACGGCCGGTCGGTCTCGATCCGCCGGACCACGGGCACCATGCCGTCCACGATCGGCGGCACGTGCTGCTGGGGCGTGCCGAAGACGTACGGCCGCTGGAACACGGGAATGGTGGTCCCGCCGGGGCCGGGCACGGCCGTCGGCGGCGTGGTCGTCGTGGTCGTCGTGGCGGTCGTCGTCGCGGCGACGGCCGCCGCCGACGGGACCTGCCGTGGTTCCGGCTGCGACGAACACGCGCACAGCACCGCGACGACGGCGGCCAGGACCGCCACTCCCCTGGGTCTCATCCGGGCTTCCCCCTCGAACGGGCGTCACCCATCCAGGTGACGCTCACTCGATTGGAGACGCCACGAGGATCACTCAGGTTGCTCACGGATTCGAGCGTCACCCCTGGCGACCTCCGGCGCACCCTCGCTGCGGCACTTCCACCCCGGAGATAGGGTCGGGCGGGTCCCGCAAGATCACGTGTGGAGGACCTGATGAGCCTCGAACGCCCCGTCGCGCCCGATCCCTACGCGCTGCTGCCGCAGGTGGCGTCGTTCACCCTCAGCTCGACCGACGTGTCCGACGGCCAACCCCTGGCGGACGCGCAGGTGTTCGAGGGCGGCAACACCTCGCCGCAGCTGAGCTGGACCGGGTTCCCGGAGGAGACCAAGAGCTTCGTGGTCACCTGCTTCGACCCGGACGCGCCGACGCCCTCGGGCTTCTGGCACTGGGTCGCGGTGAACCTCCCGGCGTCCGTCACCTCCCTCGACACCGGCGCCGGCGCCTCGGACGACACGCTGCCCGCCGGCGCGTTCCACGTGCGCAGCGACTTCGGCACCCGCGCGTTTGGCGGGGCCGCCCCGCCGCCCGGCGACCAGGTGCACCGGTACTACTTCGTGGTGCACGCCGTCGACGTCGACCGACTGGACGTGGACGGCGACGCCTCCCCCGCCGTGGTCAGCTTCAACCTGGCGTTCCACACCCTGGCGCGGGCGATCCTCGTGCCGACCTACGCCCACTGAACGATCGACGCCGACCCCGGGAACAAGTGCCTCACGTCGCGGGTTGCAGCACGACGTGAGGCACTTCGACCTGGTCATCATCGGCACCGGTTCCGGCAACTCCATCGTGGACGAGCGGTTCGCCGGCTGGAACATCGCGATCGTCGAGAAGGGTGTGTTCGGCGGCACGTGCCTGAACGTCGGGTGCATCCCCACGAAGATGTTCGTGCACACCGCGGACGTCGCCGCCGCACCCTCCTCGGGCGCGCGGCTCGGCGTCGACGCCCACCTGGACGGCGTGCGGTGGACGGAAGTGCGCGACCGGATCTTCGGCCGGATCGACCCCATCTCCGAGGGTGGCCGCCGCTGGCGGGCCGAGGAGAACGCCAACGTCACCGTCTACGAGGGCACGGCCCGGTTCACCGGCCCCAAGACCCTCGACACGGGCACCGGCGAGGTGATCACCGCGGACCGGTTCGTGCTCGCCGCGGGCAGCCGGCCGGTGGTCCCGGACGTCGCCGACCTCGACTCCGTCGGCTACCACACCAGTGACACGGTCATGCGGCTCGACGCCCTGCCCCCTCGCCTCACCATCCTGGGCAGCGGTTTCGTGGCGGCCGAGTTCGCGCACGTGTTCTCGTCCTTCGGCGTGCAGGTGACCGTGGTCGGGCGGTCCGACCTGCTCCTGCGCCACGAGGACCGCGAGATCGCCACCCGGTTCACCGAGACCGCCGCGCAGAAGTGGGACGTGCGGCTCAAGCGCAAGGCGGTGCGGGCCGAACGGGTCGACGGCGTGGTGCGGCTGCACCTGGAGGGCCCGGACGGCGCGGAGGTCGTGGAGTCCGAGGAGCTGCTGGTCGCGGTCGGCCGCACGCCGAACTCGGACCTGCTCGACCTGGCCGCCACCGGCGTCGACGTGCACCCCGACGGTCGCGTGGTCGTCGACGAGCACCAGCGCACGTCCGTCGAGGGCGTCTACGCGCTCGGCGACATCAGCTCCGAGTACCAGCTCAAGCACGTGGCCAACCACGAGGCGCGGGTCGTGCAGCACAACCTGCTGCACCCGGACGAGCCGATCTCCTCCGACCACCGGTTCGTGCCGGCGGCCGTCTTCTCCTCGCCGCAGATCGCGTCGGTCGGGTTGACCGAGGAGCAGGCCGTCGAGCGCGGCGTGCGCTACGTGACGGCGGCGCAGGCCTACGCGTCGATCGCGTACGGCTGGGCGATGGAGGACACGACCGGGTTCGCGAAGGTGCTGGCCGACCCCGACACGGGCCTGATCCTGGGCGCGCACGTGATCGGGCCGCAGGCGTCGAGCGTGATCCAGCCGGTGATCCAGGCGATGAGCTTCGGCCTGGACGCCCGGACGATGGCGCGCGGGCAGTACTGGATCCACCCGGCGATGCCCGAGGTCATCGAGAACGCGCTGCTCAACCTACCCCTGACGGACTGAGCGCCCCGCGCCCCGCGGCCACGAGCACCAGCACCAGCACCAGCACCACAAGATGGAGACCCGGTCGTACCCCTCGTGCGACCGGGTCTCCGTTCTGTCCGTAACCGACACATCGTGCCGGGAAGACGAGGCGTTATCAGCTACACCGTGCGCGGCCGACCGGCGACCCACCCGAGCCCGGTCAGCACGACCAGCAGCCCCACCAGGACCAGCATCGACATCGTCCAGGTGCCGGTGGCACCGCGCAGCACCCCGAACGCGAACGGTCCGGCGGCCGAGATCAGGTAGCCGATGCTCTGCGCCATCGCCGAGAGCCGCGCCGTGTCCGCACCGGTCGACGTGCGCAACGAGATCATCACCAGCGCGAGCGGGAACATGCCCATCCCCACGCCGATCAGCACGACCCACAACCCGGGCGCCGCGCCAGGAGCCAGGGCGAGGCCCAGCACGCCCAGCACCGACAGCACGCCCAACACCAGCACCAGCCACGACTGCCCGGACCACCGCGCCGCCAGCGGGGGCACGATCAGGCTCACCGGCACGCCCAGCACCATCGTGATGGCCAGCAGCAGCCCGGCCGTCGTCCGGTCCACCCCGGAGTCGACCAGGATCTGCGGCAACCAGCCCATCACCGTGTAGGCCAGCAGCGACTGGAGCCCGAAGAACACCGTGATCACCCAGGCCAACCGGCTGCGGAACAACGACCGGCCGGCCTTCACCGACCGCGTCACCGGCCGTGCGGCCAACCCGTGCCGGGCACCCGCCAGCCACACCAGCAGAGCCGCCGCCGACAGGAACGCCCAGGCGCCGACCGCCAGCCGCCACGACCCGAACGCCGACTCCAGCCCCGGCGTGAACGCCGCGCCGACCGCTGCCCCGGCCGCCAGCGCGGCGGTATAGACGCCGGTCACCAGGCCCACCCGGCCCGGGAACGACTCCTTCACCACCACGGGGATCAGCACGTTGCACACCGCGATGCCCGCGCACGCGATGAACGTGCCGCCGAGCACCGCCACCGGCCCGTCCACCACCCGCAGCACCAGGCCGACCGTCAGCACCAGCAACGACAGCGCGACCGCCCGGGCCATCCCGAACCGCCGCCCCAGCCAGGGCGCGAGGAACGCGGCGAACCCGAAGCACAGCGTCGGCACGGCGGTCAGCAGGCTCGTCCACGCGGTCGACACGCCGAGCGACGTGCGCACGTCACCGAGCACGGAGGCCAGGCTCGTCACGGCCGGGCGGAGGTTCGCGGCGGCCAGCGCTACGCCGATCGCCAACAGGGTGCTGCCGACCAGGGCAACTTGACGGCTCCGACGCCCCTCACCCACGGCAGTGCGGCCAGGATGGTCGGCGATCGTCGCATTGGCATCGCCATCGGTGGCAATGTGGGCAGTCGACGGTGACCAGTCTGGCCGGGTCTGCTGGATTGGCACCTGGCTACTATCGCAGACATGGGATGTTCGGATGAAAGGATGACGCTGTGCCGTTGGCCACTACTCGGCGGGCCGGGCTCGTCGACCAGGTGATCGACCAGATGAGGGGAGCGATCGCCGCCGGTGAATGGCCGGTCGGCCGCCGCATCCCACCGGAGCCGGAGCTGGTCACCGCCCTGGGCGTGGGTCGCAACACCGTGCGGGAGGCCGTGCGCGCCCTGTCGCACGCGGGGCTGCTGGAGGTGCGCCAGGGCGACGGCACGTTCGTCCGCGCGACCAGCGAGCTGTCCGGCGCGGTCCGCCGGTTGTGCGGCAGCGAGCTGCGCGAGGTGCTCCAGGTGCGCCGGACGCTGGAGGTGGAGGGCGCCCGCCTGGCCGCGACCCACCGCACCGACGAGGAGCTCCGCAAGCTCGAGGAGCTGCTGGCCGAGCGGGACGCCGCGCTGGCCGCGAAGGAGTGGGCCCGGCTGGTGGAGCGGGACACCGCGTTCCACGTGATGCTCGTGCAGTGCTCGCACAACACCCTGCTGGCCGAGCTGTACCAGGGCCTGACCGAGGCGGTCCGGGCCAGCATCACGGCCACCGTGGAGACCGACCACGAGGACGACCACGTGTCGCACACCGGTCTGCTCGACGCGGTCCGCGACCGTGACGCGGCCCGTGCGGCGGCTGAGGCGGGAGGCTTCCTGGAGGAGTTGCTGGAGCGGCACAAGGACTGAACCGCGGTCCGCGACCGCGGCAGCCGCGGCACCACGCCGTTGCGGGGGCGAGGTCCCGCAGGCCTACCACGACCTGCGGGCAGGTCTCACCGGCGTGCGCCCTTCCGGGCGTGCCAAGGCGGTAAGGGCTTTCACGACGGGGCGGAGACCTCCCACGGCGGCGGAGTTCCGCAGGAGGCCTCCTGGTGAATGGCTTGACCGGGTCCAGACCCACGACCCCCGACGACCCACTTCGATAGTCGTCGCAATTGCGCCCGCCGCAACCGTCGGTTGCCCGATCGTTATCTGCGGCCCCGGAACCGGCCTCAAGCGGTCTCCCGCTGCTCCCAGCAGTCCCGCAACGCCGCCAGGGTCGCGGTCACGGCGGGACGGCGGCCGGCCTGCGTGCGCCACACCGCGAACACCCGACGCGTCGGCGTCGGCCGGAACGGCACCGCGCGCACCGAGTCCGGCAGCGCGCCACGGCCCAGCCGGGGCAGCAGCGCCACGCCGATCCCCTTGGCCAGCAACGCCAACTGCGTCTCGTACTCGGCGATCCGGTAGGCCAGGTCGGGTTCCATGCCCGCGCCGCGGAAGGTGTTCACCAGCCAGTCGTGGCAGATCGTGCCCTCCGGCTGGCAGATCCACCGCTCGCCCGCCAGGTCCTCCGGCACCACGCTCTCCCGCTGCGCCAACGGGTGCGCGACGGGCAGCAGCACGTCGGCGACGTCCTCGCCGAGCCGCACCCGCGACACGGGCTCGGGCACGGCCAGCGGCGCGTTGACCCAGTCGTGCGTGACGGCCAGGTCCAGCTCGCCGCGCGCCACCGCCTCCAGGCAGTCCGGCGGGTCGAGCTCGACCAGGCGCACGTCCAGCTGCGGGTGCCGCTCGGCCAGCCGCACCACCGCCGCGGGCAGCAGGCCGCGCGCGGCGGTGGCGAACGCGCCGACCCGCAACTCGCCGACGGCCGCGCCGCGCTGCTCCTCCAGCGCCACCTCGGCGTGCTCGACCAGCGCGAGCACCTGCCCGGCGGTGGCCGACAGCAGGTGCGCGGCGTCGGTCAGCGCGACACCGCGGCCACGGCGTTCCAGCAGCGTGGTGCGGGTCTCCCGTTCCAGCTTGGCGATCTGCTGCGACACCGCCGACGGGGTGTAGCCCAACGCCGTGGCCGCCGCGCCGACCGAGCCGTGCTGCGCCACGGCGTGCAGGGCGCGGAGCCGTCCGAGATCAAGCATGTAGCAATGCTAAACCGAAACCTTCAGCACTCGTCGCTGGTCCTAAACGATGGCACCGCTGAGACTCGGTGGTGTGAAACCACGCCACGTCGCGATCGCGGTGCTCGTCGCCACCATCTGGGGGATCAACTTCGTCGTCATCAAGGTGGGTCTGCGCGACTTCCCGCCGTTGTTCTTCTCCGCGCTGCGGTTCCTGGCCGCCGCCGTGCCCGCGCTGTGGTTCGTCGGCCGGCCCAAGGTGGCGTGGAAGTGGGTCGCCGCGGTCGCGCTGGCGCTCGGCGTGGCCAAGTTCGGGTTGGTGTTCGTCGGCATGGCGGCCGGGATGCCCGCCGGGTTGTCGTCGTTGGTGTTGCAGAGCCAGGTGTTCTTCACCGTGCTGTTCGCGGCCGTGCTGCTGCGGGAACGGCCGCGGCCCGTGCAGCTGCTCGGGATGGGCGTGGCGGCGGCGGGGATCGTGGTGATCGCGTTCGACTACGGGGTCGGCAGCCCGATCTCGGCGTTCCTGCTGGTGGTCCTCGGCGCGGTGGCGTGGGGCCTGGCCAACGTCGCCACCCGGTACGCCCGGCCGCCGGACCCGATCAACTTCATCGTGTGGGTAAGCGCGTTGGCGGTGCTGCCCCTGCTCGGGTTGTCGCTCGTCTTCGAGGGCCCGGCCGCGGACCTGGCCGCGTTGCGGGGGATGGATTGGAGCGGCGTCGGCGCGATCCTGTTCATCGCGTGGGTGTCGACGCTGCTCGGCTTCGGGTTGTGGAACCTGCTGCTGCGGACTTACGAGGCGAGCGCCGTCGTGCCGTTCGCGCTGCTGGTGCCGGTGGCGGGGATGTTGTCGGGGTGGCTGCTGCTCGATGAGGCGATCACGGCGGTGCGGCTCGGGGCGGCGGCGCTGGTGATCATCGGCATGGCGGCGACGACGGTGAAGCGACGTGGGTCGCGTGTGTCGGAACCGGTGCTCGTTGGAGTGGGTGCTCGGTGAAGGTGGTGGTTGGGGCAGGCTCGGGGTCGACGCAGGTTCGGCTCGGGTGCGGCTCGGGTTGGCTCCGGGCAGGTTGCGTCCGGCTCGATTTGACATGGGGCCCTTACGGGCACCCCAGGCAGGCCAAAGCCGGGCAGGCCTGGCGGGAAAAGCGTCCGCCAGGCCTGCCCGGCTT
>NZ_JBEOVG010000161.1:0-10166 GCF_040295345.1 Actinosynnema sp. NPDC002837 | reverse complement strand
CCCCACCGCCACCCCCCCCGCCGAGCCCTCGCCCGCCACTGCGTCGATGGCCTCCTGGACGGCGGCCTCGGTCCGTGACTAGATTCTATAGTGGGTGTCTGGTGTTCTGACGTGTGCTCTTCCGTTCTGGTGCGGCCGCCGTCGGCCTGGAGGAGTTCGCCGTGCACGTAGCTCGCGCGCGGCGAGGCGAGGAAGACGATGGCCTCGGCGATCTCACGCGCGGAAGCCGTGCGGCCGAGCGGGGACTTGCGGCCGGTCTCGTCGACGGCGTCGGGGAGGAGGGCCTGCGTCCCCTCGGTCACGGTGGCGCCCGGCGCGATCGCGTTGACGCGGACCCCCGTGCCGCGGTACTCCACGGCCCACGTCCGGGTCAGGGACTCCAGGGCCGCCTTGGTCGCCGAGTACGCCGCCGCACCCGGCACCGCGAACGAGGTCGCGGACGTCGACACGGTGACCACGCTGCCCCGGCCCCGGGCCGCCATGCCCGGCAGCAGCGCGGCGGTCAGGAAGAACGGCGCCCGCACGTTCACGTCGAACAGCCGCTGGAAGCCCTCCGCGTCCTGGTCCGCGGTCGCCGCGAACGGGAAGATGCCGGCGTTGTTGACCAGCACGTCCACCTCGCCGACCGCCTCCGCCAGCGCCCGCACCGACCCCAGGTCCGCCATGTCGGCGGCGAGGAACTTCGCCTGCCCGCCCTCCGCCTCGATCGACGCCACGGTCTCGGCGCCGCGCGCCTCGTCCCGCCCCGTGACGATCACCGTCGCGCCACCGGCCGCCAGCAACCGCGCGGTCTCCCGGCCGATCCCCGCCGTGCTGCCCGTGACCAGCGCGAGCTGCCCGTCAAACTCCATGATCCCCACCTTGTTCGAAGTTCGGTGAACATCGAACAACCTACCCCCGACAGTTCGACGTTCGCAAAACATCGAACACCTAGACTGGCAGACGTGCGCCACGCCGACCGCAACCCGGACGTCGATCAGCTGACCCTGACCGACGTCCTGGCGGCGCTCAGCGACCCCCTCCGCGTCGGCCTGGTCCGCCTGCTCGCCGACGGCGAGGAGTTCAACTTCGGCGAGTTCGACGCGCCCGTCGCCAAGTCCACGCTCAGCCACCACCTCAAGGTGCTCAACGCCGCGGGCCTGACCTGGCGGCGCGAGGAGGGCACCCGCTGCTTCATCCGGCTCCGCCGCGAGGACATCGACGCCCGCTTCCCGCACCTGCTCGACACCGTGCTCGCCGCCGCCGACCGGGACGACGTCGGCAACCACGTCACCACCCCGGGCGCCGCGTGCTGAGCGAAGGGGTCCGCGACGCCGGTCCCGCCGGCAGGATGTCCGCGTGACCAGGGGCCTGCAGTACTTCGCCGCGTGGTCGGCGTCGACGGCGGTCGCGGTGGTGCTGTCCTGGCTGGGCATCCGGTTCGTGCTGGACGCGGGCGCGCCCGAGCGGCCGCGCGTCGTCGCCGGGCCCACGCAGTCCTCGGCGATCGCCCGGACCACCACCACGACCACCACCGCCGCGCCCATCACGACCACGACCACGGTCGCGGTGATCGCCACCGTCGCGCCGACCACGACGACGACGGCCGTGCCGACCACCACCACGACCACCCAACCCCTGCCGTCGGAGAACGGCACCTGGACCGAGCGCGACGGCGAACCGGTCTACCTGCGCAGCTTCACCCTGCACGGCGGGGTCGCCGCGATCAGCTTCTCCGCCTCGGACATGGAGCCCATCTCGGCCACCCCGCGCCAGGGCTTCGCCGCCACCGTCGAACAGCCCGCGGACGCCGTCGTGGTCGAGTTCACCGGCGGCGGCCACCGGTCCCGGCTCGAGGCCACCTGGGTCGGCGGACCGCAGTGGCGGATCGTCGAGGCCGGCTGACCGCCCGGCCCGGTCGCGGCCCGACCAACACCGCCAGGGTCACCTCGGCGCGCAGCCTCGGCAGCAACGCGTGGAAGGCGTCGCCCGGGCACACGGTGCCGTCCCAGAAGTCCCGGTGGCCGTGGATCTCCGCCGGCGGGATCGAGTACTGCCGGCAGATCACCACGCACAGCCACACCAGCGCGTCCCACTGCCCGGCGGGCGGCACCTCGTCGACGTAGGTGCCCTCGTTCTCGATCCCGATCGAGTTCCGGTTCTGCCCGTACGCGTGCGCGCCCTCCACCATCCGGTCGCCGGCCAGCAACGCGTCCACGCTGCCGTGCCGCCCCTCCAGCACCACGCCGCCGCGCGTGATGGTGAAGTGCTGCCCGGTGTCGCCCCAGTCGTTGGCGTCCATGTGCAGCGCCTGGAAGAACCGCGCCAACTCGTGCGCGTGCTGCCGCGAACCGTCCGCCACGTTCTCCGTCGCCGTGTGGTGCACCAGGATCCGCTCCGGCCCGCGGCCCAACGTCACCGGCTGGTCGACCGGCGTCCTCGCACCCCACTCGGCGCACCGCTCTATGCGCCGTCGGGGCGCACGGGGCGGCAACGTGGCCGCGACCGACCCGACCACCGCGCCGACCCCGAGCAGCACCGCACGCCTGCTGACCACCGCTCCCCCTGATTCGTCAGGCGGGAGCCGATCACCCCGGCCCCCGGCGGGCAACCCGCCCCCGCTGTCCATGCTTTCACCCGTTCGCGGCAGCGACGCCACCCGTTGGCCGAGTGGTGGTTCGATCACGGTCATGACGCACCCCGGCGAACCGCACCGCGACGACCTCTCCGGCCGGCTCAACCGGCTGCGCGCCGGCGTCCTCGGCGCCAACGACGGCATCGTGTCGACGGCCGGGCTCGTGGTCGGCGTCGCGGGCGCCACCACCGACCGCACCGCGATCTTCGCGGCGGGCCTGGCCGGGCTCGTGGCGGGCTCGCTGTCCATGGCGGGCGGCGAGTACGTCTCGGTCAGCACCCAGCGGGACACCGAGCGGGCCGCGCTCAGGCTCGAGGAGCGCGAGCTGCGCGAGATGCCCGAGGAGGAGGAACGCGAGCTCGCCGAGATCTACCAGGACAAGGGGCTGTCGGAGGACCTCGCCGCGCGGGTCGCCCGCGAGCTGACCGAGCAGGACGCCCTGCGCGCGCACGCCGAGGCCGAGCTGCAGATCGACCCGGACAACCTGACCAGCCCGTGGCAGGCCGCGTGGGCGTCGCTGGTGGCGTTCGCGGCGGGCGCGCTGATCCCGCTGGTCGCGATCGTGCTGCCGCCGACCGGGTGGCGGGTGTGGGCGTGCGCGGTGGCCGTGCTGGTCGGCCTGGTGCTCACCGGCGTGGTCAGCGCCCGCCTCGGGTCGAGCCGCGTCGGCCGCGCGGTGCGCCGCAACGTGGTCGTCGGGTCGCTCACGATGATCGTCACGTACTACGTCGGCCTCCTGTTCGGAGCAACGGTCGGCTGACCGTGATCACGCAGCGCACACACCCTCGGTGGTTCGCGGGAAAAAGTCACCACCCGGAGGTGTGAGGTACGCAAAGTGCGGGTACCCGCAGCCGACTTGTCGCCGTCGAGCGCGGCAGGCCCGGACCGGAGGTGCGCGCCGTGGCCCATCCACCGACATCACTGCTCCTCCTGCGCGGCGCGAAGGCCGAACGCCGGCTCTGGGCGCTGCTGGCGGCGCTGTTCGCGCTGGTCTCGGGCGTCAACGTGATCTTGGCCGTGAGCGAGGGCGCGTGGTGGCAGGGCGCGCTCGCGGCGCTGTGCCTCGTCGTCGCGGTGGGCTGCGGGCGGGAGTCCAGAAGAGCCGGCAGCTGATTTCACCCGGCACTGAAGTTCCGAAAGTGAGCGAAACTCTGGTCCGACCGGGTGTACCCCGTTGGTCGGAACGGCGTCAAGTAGTGGTGTGATTCACCACGACGCCCTGTCGGACTAGAGCCATAACCGCGAATTCACACTATCGTCACAAGACCCCGGCAATCCCGGTGCACCGCCAAGCGCTCCCGAACGGCCCCATCCGGCCGCGAGGCGCGCACGAGCAAGTGCAGTTCTCCCGCACAACGGAGTGCGGAACCCACGCCGACGATCTCTCGGGCGTGGGTCCACAGCCAGTACCTGCAGGCCGAGCTGTCCGCGTAAAGCCGCGCGCGGGCGTTCGGCCGTCTCCGTATGCCCGGACGACGCCACGGGAGGGCCCGTTGTGACCCACCACCAGCCGCAAGGCCTTTACGACCCGCAGTACGAGCACGACGCCTGCGGTGTCGCGTTCGTCGCCGACCTGGCCGGTCGCAGAAATCACGCGATCGTCAGCCAGGCCCTGGTGGCGCTGCGCAACCTCGAACACCGGGGAGCGCGCGGCGCCGAGCCGGAGACCGGTGACGGCGCGGGCATCCTGATCCAGGTGCCCGACGCGTTCTACCGCGAGGTCGTCGGCTTCCCCTTGCCCGAGCCCGGCGGCTACGCGGTCGGCACCGCGTTCCTCCCCCAGGAGGGTCAGGACGAGGTCAAGGAGCAGATCGAGCGCATCGCCGCCGAAGAGGGCGCGACGGTCCTCGGGTGGCGCGCGCTGCCGGTGGACGCCGACCACGTCGGTCCCACGGCGAAGACCACCATGCCCGCGTTCAGCCAGCTCTTCCTCAGTGGCGCGGAAGGCCTGGAACTGGAACGCCTGGCGTTCGTGGTGCGCAAGCGCGTCGAGCACGCGACCGACGTGTACTTCCCGAGCCTGTCCGGGCGGACGATCGTCTACAAGGGCATGCTCACCGAGCCGCAGGTGGAGAAGTTCTTCCCCGACCTGACCGACGAGCGGGTCACCAGCTCGATCGGCCTGGTGCACTCGCGGTTCTCCACCAACACGTTCCCGTCGTGGCCGCTGGCCCACCCGTACCGGTACGTGGCGCACAACGGCGAGATCAACACGTTGCGCGGCAACCGGAACTGGATGGACGCGCGCGAGTCGGTGCTCGCCACCGACCTGATCCCCGGCGACCTGTCCCGGGTCTTCCCGGTCATCACGCGCGGCGCCAGCGACTCGGCGACGTTCGACGAAGTGCTGGAGCTGCTGCACCTGGGCGGGCGCAGCCTGCCGCACGCGGTGCTGATGATGATCCCCGAGGCGTGGGAGAACCACGCCGAGATGGACGCGCAACGGCGCGCGTTCTACGAGTTCCACTCCACGCTCATGGAGCCGTGGGACGGCCCGGCGCTGGTGGCGTTCACCGACGGCACGCTGATCGGCGCGGTGCTCGACCGCAACGGCCTGCGCCCGGCCCGGTACTGGGTCACCGAGGACGGCCTGGTCGTGCTCGGCAGCGAGGCGGGCGTGCTGGAGCTCGACCCGGCCACGATCGTGCGCAAGGGCCGGCTGGAGCCGGGCCGGATGTTCCTGGTCGACACCGCCCAGGGGCGGATCATCGACGACGAGGAGATCAAGGGGCAGCTCGCGGCCGAGCACCCGTACCAGGAGTGGGTCGCCGACGGCATCCTGCACCTGGCCGACCTCCCGGCGCGCGAGCGCGAGGTGCCGACGCACTCGTCCCTGGTGCGCCGCCAGCAGGCGTTCGGCTACACGGAAGAGGAAATGGCGCTGCTGCTGCGCCCGATGGCGCGCTCCGGCGCGGAACCGATCGGCTCGATGGGCAACGACGCGCCCTTCGCGCCGCTGTCGGACCGGCCGCGGCAGCTGTTCGACTACTTCACGCAGCTCTTCGCCCAGGTGACCAACCCGCCGCTGGACGCGATCCGCGAGGAGCTGGTGACCTCGCTGCACGCCACGCTCGGCGCGGAGCCGAACCTGCTGTCGGTCGACGCCACGTCGTGCCGCCGGATCTCGTTGCCGTTCCCCGTGCTGGACAACGACGAGCTGGCCAAGCTCGTGCACGTGGACGACGACGGCACGCTGCCGGAGTTCCGCACGTTCACCGTGCGCGGCCTCTACGAGGTGGCCGGCGGCGGCGAGGCGCTGGTGCGGCGGCTGGACGAGATCCGGGCCGAGGTGTCGCAGGCGATCCGGGACGGCGCGCGGCTGGTCGTGCTGTCGGACCGGGGCGTGGACCAGGAGCACGCGCCGATCCCGTCGCTGCTGCTGACCGGCGCGGTGCACCACCACCTGGTGCGGGAGAAGACCCGCACCCAGGTCGACCTGATCGTGGAGTCGGGCGACGCGCGCGAGGTGCACCACATCGCGCTGCTCGTCGGCTACGGCGCGAAGGCGGTGAACCCGTACCTGGCCATGGCGTCGGTCGAGGAGCTGCCCGACGTCGAGCCGGAGGTGGCGACCCGCAACCTGATCAAGGCGCTGGGCAAGGGCGTGCGCAAGACGATGTCCAAGATGGGCGTCTCGACCGTGGCCTCCTACACCGGCGCTCAGATCTTCGAGGCGATCGGCCTCGGTGACGAGGTCGTGGCCACGTGCTTCACCGGCACCACCTCGCGGCTGGGCGGCGTCGGCTTCGACGTCATCGCCGAGGAAGTGGCGCGGCGGCACCGGATGGCGTTCCCGGCCGACGGCGTCCGGGCGCACCACCGCGAGCTGGAGGTCGGCGGCGACTACCAGTGGCGCCGCGAGGGCGAGGCGCACCTGTTCAACCCGCAGACCGTGTTCAAGCTCCAGCACTCCACGCGCACCGGGCGTTACGACATCTTCAAGGAGTACACGCGGGGCGTGGACGAGCAGGCCAAGCGGCTGATGACGCTGCGCGGGCTGTTCGCGTTCAAGGAGGGCGTGCGCGAGCCGGTGCCGATCGACGAGGTCGAGCCGGTCTCGTCCATCGTGAAGCGGTTCGCCACCGGCGCCATCTCCTACGGGTCCATCTCGCAGGAGATGCACGAGGTGCTGGCCATCGCGATGAACCGGCTGGGCGCGAAGTCCAACACCGGCGAGGGCGGCGAGGACGCCGAGCGGTTCACCCCCGACGCCAACGGCGACTCGCGGCGCAGCGCCATCAAGCAGGTGGCCTCGGGCCGGTTCGGCGTGACGAGCGAGTACCTGGTCAACGCCGACGACATCCAGATCAAGATGGCGCAGGGCGCGAAGCCCGGCGAGGGCGGCCAGCTGCCCGGCGCGAAGGTGTACCCGTGGATCGCCAAGACCCGGCACTCCACGGCCGGCGTCGGCCTGATCTCGCCGCCGCCGCACCACGACATCTACTCGATCGAGGACCTGGCGCAGCTCATCCACGACCTGAAGAACGCCAACCCGGCGGCGCGCATCCACGTGAAGCTCGTCTCCGAGGTCGGCGTCGGCACGGTCGCGGCGGGCGTCTCCAAGGCGCACGCGGACGTCGTGCTGATCTCCGGCCACGACGGCGGCACCGGCGCGTCACCCCTGTCGTCCATCAAGCACGCGGGCGGACCGTGGGAGCTGGGCCTGGCCGAGACGCAGCAGACGCTGCTGGCCAACCGGTTGCGCGACCGGATCGTGGTGCAGACCGACGGCCAGCTCAAGACCGGGCGCGACGTGGTGATCGCGGCGCTGCTCGGCGCGGAGGAGTTCGGCTTCGCCACCGCTCCCCTGGTCGTCTCGGGCTGCGTCATGATGCGGGTCTGCCACCTAGACACCTGTCCGGTCGGCGTGGCCACGCAGAACCCGGTGCTGCGGGCGAAGTTCGCGGGCAAGGCCGAGCACGTGGTGAACTTCTTCGAGTTCGTCGCGCAGGAGGTCCGGGAGCTGCTGGCGCAGCTGGGTTTCCGCACCCTGGCCGAGGCCGTCGGGCACGCGGACCTGCTCGACACGCGGGCCGCGGTCGACCACTGGAAGGCGGCCGGGCTCGACCTGTCGCCGATCTTCCACGTGCCGTCGCTGCCCGAGGGCGCGGCGCGGCACCGCACCACCTCCCAGGACCACGGGCTGGACAAGGCGCTGGACAACACGCTGATCCAGCTCGCCGAGGGCGCGATCGCCTCCGGCGACCGGGTGCGGCTGGAACTGCCGGTGCGCAACGTCAACCGCACCGTCGGCACCATGCTCGGCTCCGAGGTGACCAAGCGGTGGGGCGGCGAGGGCCTGCCCGACGACACGATCGACATCACGTTCACCGGCACGGCCGGGCAGTCGTTCGGCGCGTTCGTGCCGCGCGGCATCACGTTGCGGCTCATCGGCGACGCGAACGACTACGTGGCCAAGGGCCTGTCGGGCGGGCGGATCGTCGTCCGGCCGGTGCCCGACGCGCAGTTCGCCGCCGAGCAGCACATCATCGCCGGCAACGTGATCGGCTACGGCGCGACCGGCGGCGAGATCTTCCTGCGCGGCAAGGTCGGCGAGCGGTTCTGCGTGCGCAACTCGGGCGCGCTGGCCGTCGTCGAGGGCGTCGGCGACCACGGGTGCGAGTACATGACCGGCGGCCGGGTGGTCGTGCTCGGCGCGACCGGGCGCAACTTCGCCGCGGGCATGTCCGGCGGCATCGCCTACGTGCTGGACGCGGCCGTGCCGCGGGTCAACCCCGAGATGGTGGACCTGGACCCGGTGGACGAGTCGGACCGCGAGTTCCTGCGGCGCGCGGTGGAGAAGCACTACCTGGAAACGGACTCGGCGGTGGCGCACGCGCTGCTGGCCGACTGGGACCTGGCGGTGGACCGGTTCACCAAGGTCATGCCGAAGGACTACAAGAGGGTGCTGGCGGCACAGGCCCGGGCCGAGCTCGAGGGCCGGGACGTCAACGAAGCGATCATGGAGGCGTCTCATGGCTGACCCTCGTGGGTTCCTCACCACCGAGCGTGAGACCCCGCGCAGCCGTCCCGTTTTCCTGCGCCTGCGCGACTGGCGCGAGGTCTACGAGGAGTTCGAGCGGCCCAAGCTGGAGAAGCAGGCCGGCCGGTGCATGGACTGCGGCATCCCGTTCTGCCACCAGGGCTGTCCGCTGGGGAACCTGATCCCCGAGTGGAACAACCTGGTGTTCAGCGACGACTGGCGCAAGGCCTCGGAACGGCTGCACGCCACCAACAACTTCCCGGAGTTCACCGGGACGTTGTGCCCGGCGCCGTGCGAGGCCGCGTGCGTGGTGGGGATCAACGGCGATCCCGTCACCATCAAGCGGGTCGAGATCTCCATCATCGACCGGGCGTGGGACGAGGGCTGGGTCACGCCCCAGCCGCCCGTCGCGCGCACCGGCCGTTCGGTGGCCGTGGTGGGTTCCGGGCCGGCGGGCCTGGCCGCCGCGCAGCAGCTGACCCGCGCCGGTCACTCGGTCGTGGTGCTGGAGCGGGCCGACGCGATCGGCGGGCTGCTGCGCTACGGCATCCCCGAGTTCAAGATGGAGAAGTGGCGGCTGGACCGCAGGCTCGACCAGATGCGCGCCGAGGGCACCGAGTTCCGGACGAACGTGAACGTCGGCGTCGACGTCACGGTCGAGGAGCTGCGGGAGTCCTACGACGCGGTGGTGCTGGCCGGCGGCGCGACGGCGTGGCGCGACCTGCCGGTGCCCGGCCGGTCGCTGACGGGCGTGCACCAGGCGATGGAGTACCTGCCGGGGGCCAACAAGGTGGCGCGCGGCGAGCTGGAGGTGCCGCCCATCACCGCCGAGGGCAAGCACGTCGTCGTCATCGGCGGCGGCGACACCGGCGCGGACTGCGTCGGCACGGCCCACCGCCAGGGCGCGTTGTCCGTGACGCAGCTGGAGATCATGCCCCGGCCGCCGGAGAAGCGCGCCGAGGCGCACCCGTGGCCGACCTACCCGATGCTCTACCGGGTCACGTCGGCGCACGAGGAGGGCGGCGAGCGGCTGTACTCGGTGTCCACCGTCGAGTTCCTCGGTGACGACGAGGGCGCGGTGCGGGCGTTGAAGCTGGTCGAGGTCGAGGCGTCCGGCGGGCGGTTCGAGCCGGTGCCCGGCAGCGAGCGGGAGATCCCGGCGCAGCTGGTGACGTTGGCGATGGGCTTCGTCGGCCCCGAGAAGGACGGCCTGCTCACCGAGCTGGGCGTCGACCTCGACGCGCGCGGCAACGTGGCGCGGGACGAGGAGTTCGCGACCTCGGTCGACGGCGTGTTCGTGGCCGGCGACATGGGCCGCGGCCAGTCGCTGATCGTGTGGGCCATCGCCGAGGGCCGCTCGGCCGCCGCCGGCGTGGACGCCTACCTGACGGGCCGCTCCGTGCTGCCCAGGCCGATCGAGCCGACCGACCGGCCGCTCGTGTGACTCGTCCCCGGCCGCACAACGACGTGCGGCCGGGGTCGGCCTTGCCGCGGGGGCCGGCAAGGGGGGGCGGGGGCGCGGGGGTTGTCAAGCGGCGGGGGGGCAACCGGTGGGGACGTTTGGGGCAG
>NZ_JBEOVG010000160.1:0-10270 GCF_040295345.1 Actinosynnema sp. NPDC002837 | reverse complement strand
GTCCGGTGTTCCGGACGGGCCGCCGCGGTTGTCCGGCCCACCCGGCCCGGCGAGGCCGGGCCGGGTGCCTCTCGCCGAGGTCAGGGAGTGGTCAGGTCGAACTTGCGGACCGTGACCGCGCCGCCGAGGGCCTGGGTGGCGTGGTTGAAGATGCCGAAGCGGTAGCCCATGAAGAACTGCCAGGCGTTGTTCAACGTGAACGCCGGTCCCAACGAGGTGAAGTTCACGCCGTCGGTGCTGTAGGAGAAGCGGGCCTGGCGGTTGGAGCCGGGTTGGATGTCGGCGTTGATCCGAAGCCAGATCCGGCCGCCGCTGATCGCGGCGCTCGCGGCTTCGGTGCCGGTGTTGGTGGTGCGCCAGCTGCTGTCCATGGCCAGGCCGTTGGTCATGGACACGCGGGTCTGGCCGTTGTCGCGCTTGACGCCGATCCAGGCCGAGGACTGGCGCAGCATCGCGAGGCCGGACCGGTCACCGTCGCGCATCGTGCTGTAGTCCAGCTCGATCGTGGCCGTGGACGTCGGTCCTTGGATGCGGTGCGTCAGGGTGTTGCGGGCGGCGTACAGGTCGTTGGTGACCGTGGCGGTGGACAACCTCAGCCCGTCGTTCACCGAGTACTTCGTGGTGTCGGGGTCGTGGTTCCACTCCCACTGCGGGCCGAGGGTGGTGCCGGCGAAGGTGTCGGTCCCGGTGAGGGGTTTGACCGGCCGGGTCGGCAGCGGCGAGGGGTAGTTGACGCCCCACCGGCCGTTGACCGTCTGGAGGGTAGGCCAGCCGTCCGCGGTCCAGGTGATCGGGGCGAGGGCGGGCACGCGGCCGCCGGGGTAGGCGTCCACGAACGACATGTAGTACCAGGAGCCGTTCTGGGTCTGGACCAGGCCGCCCTGGTGGGGCACGCCGCCGCCGGGGATCGGGCCGGGCAGGTCCAGCAGCACCTGGCGCAGGGTGTAGGGGCCGAACGGGTTGCTCGCCTTGAGCACGTACTGGCCGTTGGCGGGCCGGGTCAGCCAGATGTAGTAGCTGCCGTTGCGCTTGTAGAAGCGGGCGCCTTCCAGCGTGCCGATGTTCGACGGGGTCTGGAAGACCTGCTGCGCGCGGACCTGGCTGCGGCCGTCGGCGGACAGCTGGGCGACGCTGATGGTGCCGTTGCCGTACGCGACGTACATGGTGTCGTTGTCGTCGATGAGCATGCCGGCGTCGTAGTAGCAGTTGTCGATCTGGGCGTGCCGGTTCCAGGCGCCCTCGACGCTGGTCGCGGTGTAGATGTAGGTGTCGTTGAAGTCGATGCACCCGGCCCAGTAGTACGTCCGGTTGCTGGCGCGGTACTGCAGCGTCGACGCCCAGATGCCGTTGACGTAGGCCCGCTGGCCGTTGGTCAGGTCGTACTTCGTGCCGAAGTCCAGTGACGGCACGGAGTGACCGGCGAACTCCCAGTTGACCAGGTCGTAGGAGCGCAGGATCGGCGCACCGGGGGAGTAGTGCATGGTGGACGCGGTCATGTAGTACGCGTCCCCGACCCGGATGACCTCGACATCGGCGAAGTCCTGCCACACCACGGGGTTGGTGAACTGCCCACCCGGCTGCTGCGGGGTCGTCGTCGTGGTGGTGGTCGTCGTCCCGCCGCCGCCGACGCGGACGAGCTGCCACTGCTGGTTGGCGCCGCCCCAGTCGGAGTACTGGACGATGTTCGCGCCGTCGTTGGTGGCGGCGTTCTGGACCTCGACGGCCTTGCCGCTGTTGCGGTTGATCAGGCGCACGTGGCCGCCGTCGGAGTCGGCGAGGCGGAACTGCTGGTTGGTGCCGTTGCCGTCGGCCCACTGGACGATGTTGGCGCCGTCGGCGGTGGAGAAGTTGTAGACGTCGAGCACCTTGCCGGACAGGCGTGACTTCACCCGGTAGTAGCCGCCGCCGGAGTCGACGAACTGCCACTGCTGCTGGTTGCCGTCGTTGCGGGTCCACTGGGTGATGCGGGCGCCGTCGTTGGTGGCGAGGTTGTAGACGTCGAGCGCCTTGCCGCTGTTGCGGTTCACCAGCACGTACCACGCGGTCGTGTCGATGACCCCGGGCTGGCTCGAGCCCTCGTTGAGGGCGTTGAGCACGGCGGTGTAGGCGGGCTTCTTGTTGCCCGAGGCGTCGAACAGCAGCGGGTTCTGGCCGGTCCGCCACGAGTCGCTGTCGCGGATGCCCCAGACGGTGATGCCGGTGCACCGGGCGACCGCCAGGCACGCGCGGGTGACGGCGCCGAACGCGTTGGCCTGGTTGGAGCCGGAGATGTCCAGCTCGGTGATCTGCACGTCGACGCCGAGGTCGGCGAAGCGCTGGAGGTTGGCCTGGTAGTCCGACGGCGCCGAGTTGGTCAGGTGGGACTGGAAGCCGACGCAGTCGATGGGGACGCCGCGGGCCTTGAAGTCGCGCACCATGTTGTAGATGCCGGTGCTCTTGGCGTTGATGCCGTCGGTGTTGTAGTCGTTGTAGCAGAGCTTCGCGCCGGGGTCGGCGGCACGCGCGGCGCGGAAGGAGGCCTCGATCCAGTCGTTGCCCGTGCGCTGGAGGTTGGAGTCGCGACGACCGCCGCTGGTGCCGTCGGCGAACGCCTCGTTCACCACGTCCCAGGAGTGGATCTTGCCCCGGTAGTAGGTCGCGACGCGGGTGACGTGGTTGAGCAGGGCCTGGCGCAGCGCCGAGCCCTCCATGCGCTGCATCCACCCCGGCTGCTGGGAGTGCCAGGCCAGGGTGTGGCCGCGCACCTTCATGCCGCGGCTGATGGCGTGGTTGACGATCCGGTCGCCGTTGGTGAACGTGAACTGGCCCTGGTTGGGCTCGGTCGCGTCCATCTTCATCTCGTTCTCGGCGGTGACCTGGTTGAACTCCCGGTTCAGGATCCCGACGTAGGTCGAGTCGCCGAGCTTGCCCGCCGCGACGGCGGCGCCGAAGTACCGGCCCTTCTCCGCCGCCGAGGCGCCCAGGGTCGTGCCGGCCAGGGCCAGGCCGTCGAACGCCGCCGTCATCATGGTGGCGACGAGTCCCACGACGAGCAGCAACGCCGTTGTTCTCGACCGACGCACCGGCGTCGGTCGAATGACCGCTCGTATCGAATGATTCATCACGTGTCCTCACGGATCGGCACACCGCAAGCCGTGGCGTCGCGGTGGCAGGGGGCACTTGCCGACGCCCGATCGATCTTTTGTTAGCGCTAACAACTTCGCGGTTGAACATCCCACGTGCAAAGGGGATGGCAGTGAAGTGCGGTCGTCGTCGCGATGAGCGCGCGTCGTGCCTCTCCGACTGTGAAGGATGGCACACGCCGGGTCAAGACGTTACGAAAATCTTTCGTGCAGGTAGGGCGCGGTATCGCGCTGGTGATGGGCACCTGGCCGGTCGGTGTCGGGCCTCTTGGGCCGCATGGTCAGGTCGAATGGCGTTCGACTGTTAATAGCCCGCGCCTTGCTAAAGTTAGCGCAAACATTTTAGCTGCCGGAACGGTGGCCTCGAATTGAGATGGAAGCGGCTGTCCCGAACGTTCGGATCGAGCACGCGCAATGGGCTGAACGGAGCAACTCCGGGTGGCTAAAGTTAGCGCTCACAGGTTTAGCTTTGACGATGTCGTCGGGACGTAGTTTCATGGGCACGACAATCAAGGTCACTCCGTTCCCGGCGGGCTCCCGCCGCGCCGAGCGCCGCCGTGGGTGCGCTGTCCTGTGGAGTCGCAACGGTCAGCACGGGAAGTGGACCCGGCCTGACGGCGGCGAACGTCGCGACGGATTCCGATGCCCTTCCGGAGGTTCTGGTGAAATCGACACCGTTGGTCGCGGCGCTGCTGCGGCGGGTGGGCGCGTTGCTCGCCGCGGTCGTGTGCGCGTCGGCCCTCGCGCCCGCGATGGCCAAGGCGGACAACCCGATCGTGCAGCACATCTACACCGCCGACCCGGCGCCGCTGGTCCACAACGGACGCGTGTACCTCTACACGGGGCACGACGAGGACGGTTCGACCTGGTTCACCATGAAGGAGTGGCGGGTCTGGTCCTCCGACGACATGGTGAACTGGACCGACCACGGCTCGCCGATGAACGTGGGCACGTTCTCCTGGGCGAGCAAGGACGCGTGGGCGGGGCAGGCGATCGAGCGCAACGGCAAGTTCTACTGGTACGTGCCCGTCGTCAACCGCGCCACCGGCCGCATGGCGATCGGCGTGGGCGTCGCCGACAGCCCCACCGGCCCCTTCCGCGACGCCATCGGCCGCCCGCTGGTGGAGAACGGCGAGATCGACCCGAGCGTCTTCATCGACGACAACGGCCAGGCGTACCTGTACTGGGGCAACCCGAACCTGTGGTACGTGCGGCTCAACGCCGACATGACGTCGTTCTCCGGCGGTCCCACCCAGATCCCGCTCACCGCGGCCGGATTCGGCTCCCGCACCGGTGACGCCAGCCGCCCCACCCTCTACGAGGAAGGGCCCTGGGTCTACAAGCGCAACGGCGTGTACTACAACGTGTTCGCGGCGAAGTGCTGCTCGGAGTTCATCGCCTACTCCACCGCGCCCAGCCCCACCGGGCCGTGGACCTACCGCGGCACGGTCATGCCCACCCAGGGCGGCAGCTTCACCAACCACGCGGGGATCGTCGACTTCAAGGGCAGCTCCTACTTCTTCTACCACAACGGCGCGTTGCCGGGCGGTGGCGGTTTCACCAGGTCCGTGGCGGTGGAGCGGTTCACCTACAACGCCGACGGCTCGATCCCGACCATCAACATGACCACGGGCGGCGCACCTCAAGTGGGCACGCTCAACCCGTTCGTCCGCCAGGAGGCCGAGACGATCGCCTGGGGTTCGGGCATCGAGACCGAGCGTTCCGCCGAGGGCGGGATGAACGTGGGCTGGATCGAGAACGGCGACTACCTCAAGGTGAAGGGCGTCGCGTTCGGCTCGGGCGCGCGGACGTTCAACGCCCGCGTGGCCTCCGGCACCTCCGGCGGCACCGTCGAGGTCCGGCTGGACGGCCCGAGCGGCGCGGTGGTGGGGCGCTGCGGCGTCTCGGGCACCGGCGGCTGGCAGAACTGGGCCACGGTCTCCTGCCCGATCAGCGGCGCGACGGGCACCCACGACCTCTACCTCCGGTTCACCGGCGGCAGCGGCTACCTGTTCAACGTCAACTGGTGGCAGTTCGCGGCGTGACGGCGCGCGGTGGTCGCGGTCGCCGGCGGCGAAACCGCGCCCGCGACCACCGGGCTCACTGAACGTTAGATAGTTCGCGTTCACAAAGTGTGTTGTGAAGAGTCCACTGACGGAGGTCTTGCTTTCGCGTTCTCGGGCGGCACAAGGTGTTCTTGACGGCCCTTGTGACACAGCTTACTGTCGTGAGCGCTAACAATCGGAGTTGAGACCGAAACTTTCGGCCGCACGGTGCGGCAGGCTCTCGACCCGGTTCACGCGATCGCCGACCGGCGGTGGTCAACCGCATGGTGGCGGTGCCGCCTGTTCTCGCACACCTTGGAGAAGCGCTGTGAAACTCCGCTTGCCCCTGCTCCGCGCCGCCGCGGCCCTGGCCCTGCTCACCGCCTGCACACCCGGCACGGGCGGTGGTGGGGGAGGGGACGGCAAGTCGTTCGAGTTCTGGTCGTTCTCCGCCATCAACCAGAAGCTGACCGTCGACGCGTACAAGGCGAAGCACCCGGACATCGACATCAAGCTGACCGAGGTCGGCACGTCGACGGAGACCGCCCAGTCGCTGACCACGGCGCTGGCCGGCGGGAAGGTGCCGGACCTGGTGCTCATCCAGGGCGACAACCTGCCGCAGTTCGTCGACCAGCCGCAGAACTTCGTGGACCTGCGGACGCTGGGCGCCGACGACATCAAGGACGAGTACCTCGACTGGGTGTGGAAGCAGAGCGTCGCCAAGGACGGCGAGGTGCTGGGCGTGCCCACCGACGTGGGCGGCATGGCCGTGGCCTACCGGACCGACCTGTTCGCCGCCGCCGGCCTGCCCACCGACCGGGAGTCCGTGAGCGCGCTGTGGCCGACGTGGGACGCGTTCATCGAGACCGGTAAGCGCTACAAGCAGGCCACCGGCAAGGCGTTCACCGACAACGCGGCGACCAGCGTGTTCTACCAGGCGGTCAACCAGGTCTCGGAGAAGTACTACAGCGCGGACCGCAAGCTGGTCTACAGCACCAACCCGCAGGTCAAGGCGGCGTTCGAGCTCGGCATCAAGGCGGCCACCTCCGGGATCACCGCCGGGCAGTCCTCGTTCGAGAGCGCGTGGAGCGCCGGCATGGGCCAGGGCGCGTACGCCGCGGTGTCCGCGCCGTCGTGGATGCTCAACAGCATCCGCACCACCGCCCCCGACACCAAGGGCAAGTGGGACATCGCCAGGATCCCCGGCGGCTCCGGCAACTGGGGCGGAAGCTACCTGGCCATCCCCAAGGGCGCGAAGAACCCCCAGGCCGCCTGGAACTACATCAAGGAGATGCAGTCGCCCGCGGGCCAGCTGGAGCACTTCAACCGCGTCGGCGCGCTGCCCTCCACGCCGGAGGTCTACCAGGACGCCAAGCTCACCGACGCGAAGGACCCGTTCTTCTCCGACGCGCCGACCGGCAAGATCTACACCGACTCGCTGCTGGGCCTCAAGCCGTTCTACATCGGTCCCGACAGCGCCGCCATCGGCCAGGAGTTCCTCGACGCCATCACCAACGTCGAGCAGGCGGGCGGCGACCCGGCCACCGCCTGGGACGACGCGCTGCGCAACATCAAGACCGCCATCGGCGAGTGACGACCGTGACCGCCACGCTGACGCCCGCGCCGTCGGCCGCACTGCCGCCCCCTGCCTCCCCGAGGGGCAGGGGGCTCGCGGAGCGCCTGTCGCCGTACGCCTACATCGCCCCGTTCTTCGTCCTGTTCGGCGTGTTCGGGCTGTTCCCCCTCCTCTTCACCTTCTACGTGGCCCTGTTCGACTGGAACCCCATCGGCGACCAGGTGTTCATCGGCACGGACAACTTCACCCGCATGTTCGCCGACCCGCGGTTCTGGAACGCCGCGGGCAACACGGTGAGCATCTGGGCGCTGTCCACCGTCCCGCAGCTGCTGCTGGCGCTGGTGCTGGCGCACGTGCTCAACCACGCCCGGCTGCGGTTCGCGCTGTTCTTCCGGATGTCGGTGCTGGTGCCCTACATCACGTCGGTGGCGGCCACCGCGGTCGTCTTCGCGCAGCTGTTCGACCGGGACTACGGGCTGCTCAACTGGGTGCTCGGGCTGGTCGGGATCGAGCCGGTGGACTTCGTCCAGTCCACTTGGGGCAGTCACGTCCTCATCGCCACGATGGTGACCTGGCGGTGGTTCGGCTACACCACGCTGCTCTACCTGGCTTCGCTGCAATCGGTGCCGCGGGCGGTGTTCGAGGCCGCGGCCATCGACGGCGCGGGGCCGTGGCAGCGGTTCCGGCACATCACCATCCCCTCGCTGCGACCGGTGATCATCTTCACCGTCGTCACGTCCACCATCGGCGGCCTGCAGATCTTCACCGAGCCGCTGCTGACCGGCTCGGGGCTGACCTGCGGCGCGGTGCGCCAGTGCCAGACGTTGACGTTGTTCCTGTACGAGCAGGGTTTCGGGCAGTTCGAGTTCGGCTACGGCTCGGCGATCGGGGTCGCCCTGTTCGTCATGGTCGTGGCGATCGCCGCGGTCAACTTCGTGCTGTCCACCCGGATCAAGGCGGATCGATGACGAGCACCGCGACGCGCAACCGAGGCCCCGGCCGGGTCCGCTGGTGGACCTACCTCATGCTGGCCGCCGCCACGGTCGTGTGCCTGTTCCCGCTGTACTGGATGTTCATCGTCGCCACCACCGACACCGCGGCCGCGACGCGGATGCCGCCCGAGGTCGTGCCCGGCGGCAACTTCTTCCACCTCGCCGGGCTGGTCCTGGACACGGTGCCGTTCGTGCAGTCGCTGCTCAACAGCCTCGCCGTGGCCACCGCGATCGGCGTCGGTCAGGCGGTGCTGTGCTCGCTGGCGGGGTTCGCCTTCGCGAAGCTGCAGTTCCCGGGCCGCAACACCCTGTTCGTGGTCGTCGTGCTCACCATGACGGTGCCCACGCAGCTCTCGGTCATCCCGCAGTACATGATCATGTCCGAGCTGGGCTGGGTCGACACGCTGCAGGCGCTGATCGTGCCCGGCCTGGCCAGCGCGTTCGGCATCTTCTGGATGCGCCAGCACATCTCGGCCACGATCAGCGACGAGCTGATGCAGGCGGCCCGCATCGACGGCGCGAGCACCGCGCAGGTGTTCTGGCGCATCGCGTTCCCGATCGTGCGGCCGGCCGCGTTCGTGCTCGGCCTGTTCGGGTTCATCACCGCGTGGAACGACTTCCTGTGGCCGTTCATCGTGCTCAAGTCGCCCGAGCGCTACACCGCCCAGATCGCCATCAAGGCGCTCCAGAACAGCCTCGACGTCGACCTCGGGCTGGCCATGTCCGGCTCCTTCCTCGCCACGATCCCGCTGGTCGTGCTGTTCGTCGTGGTCGGACGGCGGATGGTCGCGGGCATCCTCGAAGGCGCCTTCAAGGGCTGACGCCCTCGCACAACAAGGAAAACCATTGACCTCACCGAAGTCCGAGGCGTCGTTCTACGACAACCCCGTGATCCCCGGGTTCCACCCCGACCCCAGCGTGTGCCGGGTCGGCGACGACTACTACCTGGTGTGCTCGAGCTTCGAGTACTTCCCGGGCGTGCCGCTCTTCCACAGCCGCGACCTGGTGAACTGGCGGCAGATCGGCAACGTCCTGGACCGGCCGTCCCAGCTGCCGCTGCCGGCCGACGCGATGGCGTCGGACGGGATCTACGCGCCCACGATCCGGCACCACGACGGCCGGTTCTGGATGATCACCACGAACGTCTCGCACGGCGGCAACTTCGTCGTCACCGCCGAGCGACCCGAAGGCCCCTGGTCGGACCCGGTGTGGCTCGACCTGCCCGGCATCGACCCCGACCTGGCGTGGGACTCGGACGGCAACTGCTGGTGCTCCTTCGCGGGCGCGCACGGGCCCACGTTCAACGGCGTGCAGGTCGCCCGGGTCGACCCCGAGGCGGGGAAGGTGCTGGAAGGGCCGTTCCCGGCCTGGGCGGGCACCGGGTTGCAGTGGCCGGAAGCGCCCCACCTGTACCAGGTCGGGGAGTGGTGGTACCTGATGATCGCCGAGGGCGGCACCGAGCGCGGCCACACCGTGGCCATGGCCCGCGCCCGCTCGCCGCGCGGTCCGTGGGAACCGGCGCCGGTCAACCCGATCCTGTCGCACCGCAGCACGAGCCAACCCGTCCAGAGCACGGGTCACGCCGACCTCGTCACCACGCCGGACGGCGAGTGGTGGATGGTGCTGCTGGCCACCCGCCCGGTCGGCTACAGCCCCAAGTTCCACGTCCTCGGCCGGGAGACCTTCCTGACCCCGGTCCGGTGGGAGGACGGCTGGCCCCGCGTCGGCCCCGTCAACCTGAGGGAACGGGCGCCGGTCGGCGCACAGGAGCCGCAGGCCGCCCCGGAGCGGGACGACTTCGACGCCCCCGGGCTCGACCCCCGGTGGATCTCGCCGCGGGCGCGGCCGGACGGCTCGTGGTCGGTGACCGAGCGGCCGGGGTGGCTCGCGCTGCACGCCACCGGCTCCACGCTGGACCGGCCGGGCTGCACGTTCGTCGGCCGGCGCCAGCAGCACGTCGAGAGCCGGACCGCCGTCCTCCTGGATCCCGCCGCCGGTCGCGCCGGCCTGTCGGTGCGCCTGGACGAGGGTCACCACTACGACCTGGAGGTGGCGGACGGGCGGGCCGCGGTCATCGCCCGCATCGGACCCCTGCGCCAGAGCGTGGCCACGAGACCCGTGCCACCGGGCCCGCTGACGCTCGTGATCACCACCCGCTCGGCCCGCCGGTGGCCGGCGGGGGAGGAGCCGGCGGGCCTGCACGTCGCCGCGCCGGACTACCTCGCCTTCCACGTCGGCGAGGACCCGGAGCCGCTGGCCGAGCTGGACGGCCGGTACCTGTCCACGGAGGTCGCCACCGGCTTCACGGGCCGGGTGATCGGCATGTACGTCACCGAGGGCACCGCCTGGTTCGACTGGTTCGACCACGGTCCGCTCGACGCCGCACGGCCCTGACCTCGCCCGGTCGTCCCGGTCCGCGGCGAAGCGGCCGGGACGACCGGGAGTGGGGGCGCAGGGGATCAGCGGGGGGCCGTGCCCGGTGAGGCGACGGGCGGCCCCGCGCCGTGCCGGCCGGCGAGCCTGTGCGCGACGGGG
>NZ_JBEOVG010000159.1:0-10292 GCF_040295345.1 Actinosynnema sp. NPDC002837 | reverse complement strand
CCACAACTCCTCCGGTGCGGTCGGGGCCGTCCGGTCCCCCGCCCCGACCCCCGTGGCGGGGGGCCCCGCCCCCGCCCCCCCCCCACCCCTCCCACGACGTGCTCAGCCCTGCTGCGGGCCGCCGAACCCGCCGGGCGGCGTGCCCTGGCCGGGCTGCTGGCCGGGCTGGCCGAACTGGCCGGGCTGCGGCATGTAGGACGTCGGCTGCGGCTGGCCGGGCTGCTGGGCCTGCTGCTGCGGCGGCGCCTGCTGGACGAACTGGCCGGACGGCGGGCCGAACTGCTGCGGCTGCTGGCCCTGCTGCGGGAACGCGCCGGACTGCGGGTTCCAGCCACCCGGCTGGCCGTAGACGTTCGCGGCCTTCGGCTGGAGCTTCACGATGCCGGTCTCGAGCAGCAGGCTCATCACGACGGCCGCCGCCAGCAGCAGCGACACGATCAGCAGCACGATCTGCATGCCCTGGACGTCGGCCTCGGTGGTGATCAGGCCCTGGAGCAGGCCGAGGGTGGGGATCAGCGCGAACGGCACCGCCGCGTACAGCAGGCCCTTGGGCGCCTGCGGCAGCACGGACAGGCCGGCGAGGATGCCCGCCGCGTACAGGTACTCCGACGACGGCACGTCGTCGGCGAACGCGAGCAGGAACGCGATCAGCGCCAGACCGGCGGCGACCAGCGGAAGGATGAGGTTCAGGTTCACACCCACCGCCGGCTGCGCCGGACCCGGCTGCTGCTGAGGGGCGCCGTACGGCTGGGACATGATGCGGTCTCCTCCACCTGCGGAACTGATTTCGGGTCGACAGAACGCTAGCCGATGCGCACTCTCCGACGGCGACCGGACCTCCGTGGTTCCCCCCAATGTGCGCATTGACTCGTCCCGGCACGCACTGAGGGCCACCTCCCGGCGGGGAGGTGGCCCTCAGGTCACGCACGAACGGCCCAGTGTCAGCCGATGGACTGCATGATCTCCCGCATCAGCGCGGCCGTCTCGCTCGGCGTCTTGCCGACCTTGACGCCCGCCGCCTCCAGGGCTTCCTTCTTCGCCTGCGCGGTGCCGGCCGAGCCGGACACGATCGCGCCCGCGTGGCCCATCGTCTTGCCCTCGGGCGCGGTGAAGCCCGCCACGTAGCCGACGACCGGCTTGGTGACGTTGTCCTTGACGTAGGCCGCGGCCCGCTCCTCGGCGTCGCCGCCGATCTCGCCGATCATCACGATCGCCGCGGTCTCCGGGTCGGCCTCGAAGGCCGCCAGCGCGTCGATGTGGGTGGTGCCGATGATCGGGTCGCCGCCGATGCCGATGGCGGTGGAGAAGCCGAAGTCGCGCAGCTCGTACATCATCTGGTAGGTCAGCGTGCCGGACTTCGACACCAGACCGATCTTGCCCGCGCCGGAGATGTTGGCCGGGATGATGCCAGCGTTGGACTGCCCGGGGCTGATCAGGCCGGGGCAGTTCGGGCCGATGATCCGGGTCTTGTTGCCGGTCGCGACGGCGTGCGCCCAGAACGCGGCGGTGTCGTGCACCGGGATGCCCTCGGTGATCACGACGGCCAGGCCGATGCCCGCGTCGATCGCCTCGATCACGGCCGCCTTGGCGAACGCCGGCGGCACGAAGATCACGGTGACGTCGGCGCCGGTCGCCTCCATGGCCTCGGCCACCGAGCCGAACACCGGCAGCACGTTGCCGTCGAAGTCGACCTTCTCGCCCGCCTTGCGCGGGTTCACGCCGCCGACGATGTTCGTGCCGGACGCCAGCATCCGCTTGGTGTGCTTGGTGCCCTCGGCGCCGGTCATGCCCTGGACGATGACCTTGCTGTCCTTGGTGATGAAGATTGCCATCGTCAGACCCCCGCAGCCGCGAGCTCGGCGGCCTTGTCGGCCGCGTTGTCCATAGTGTCCACCACGGTGACCAGCGGGTGGTTGGCCTCGGCGAGGATCCGACGGCCCTCCTCCACGTTGTTGCCGTCCAAGCGGACCACGAGCGGCTTGGAGGCCTCGTCGCCCAGGATGCCCAGCGCGGCCACGATGCCGTTGGCGACCGCGTCGCACGCGGTGATGCCGCCGAAGACGTTCACGAAGACCGAGCGCACGTCCGGGTCGTGCAGGATGATGTCCAGGCCGTTGGCCATGACCTCGGCCGACGCGCCGCCGCCGATGTCGAGGAAGTTCGCGGGCTTGACGCCCTTGTGCTTCTCGCCCGCGTACGCCACCACGTCGAGGGTGGACATCACGAGACCGGCGCCGTTGCCGATGATGCCGACCTGGCCGTCCAGCTTGACGTAGTTGAGGCCCTTCGCCTTGGCCTTGGCCTCCAGCGGGTCCTCCGCCTGCTTGTCCACCAGCGCCTCGTGGGCGGGGTGGCGGAAGGAGGCGTTCTCGTCGAGGGTGACCTTGCCGTCGAGCGCGACGATCTTGCCCTCGGGGTCGCGGACCAGCGGGTTGACCTCGACCAGCGTGGCGTCCTCGGAGACGAAGGTCTCCCAGAGCTTCACGATGACGTCGGCGACCTGGTCGGCCACCTCGGCCGGGAACTTGGCGGCGGCCACGATCTCGTCGGCCTTGGCGCGGTCGACGCCCTTGATCGCGTCCACCGGCACCTTGGCCAGGGCCTCGGGCTTGGTCGCGGCGACCTCTTCGATGTCCATGCCGCCCTCGACGCTGGCCATGGCCAGGAAGGTGCGGTTGGCGCGGTCGAGGAGGAAGGAGAAGTAGTACTCCTCGGCGATGTCGGACGCGGGGGTCACCAGCACGCGGTGCACGATGTGACCCTTGATGTCCAGGCCGAGGATCGCCTCGGCCTTGGCCGAGGTCTCGTCCGGGTTCTCGGCGAGCTTGACGCCGCCGGCCTTGCCGCGGCCGCCCGTCTTGACCTGGGCCTTGACCACGACGGTCTGGCCGAAGCGCTCGGCGATGGCCTTGGCCTCGGCGGGGGTGGTCGCCACGTCGCCCGGAAGTACCGGGACGTCGTGGGCGGCGAAGAGGTCCTTCGCCTGGTACTCGTACAGGTCCACTCGGGTCTCCTGCGACGTCGGTGTCGGACACCGCGTCCTGTCGTGCGGTCCTCTCCAGGTCCCGGCGCTCCAGGCTGGGGCCTGGTGCGCACACGTACCAGGCATCACCTGGAACGCCGGCACAGCCGTGGGGGGACCGGCTCGACGCGGCTTCGCAAGACACTATCGACCGGTCCGGAGTCCACCGCACCCCACGCCCGTGAACTCCGTCATAGAGGTGGTGAGGTCGATCACCAACGCCGGCGGGGCCGCCGATCCCACGATCGGTTCAGCGGGCCGTGCGCAACGCCCCGGCGACCACGAACGCGGCCGTCGCGGCGGCGGCCAGCCACAACCCCGGGCCGGGGGCGGCCTCGGCGGCGCGCGCCGCGGTGAGCGGGTACTCCCAGGCGCGGACGGCCGTGACGACGGCCGCGCCGAGCAGCAGCGCCGCGCCGCGGCCCGGCCTGGCCCTCAGCGCGACCACCGCCGCGACCACGACCGTGATCAACGCCACCAGCAGTCCGAACGAGCCGACGCGCAGCCCGAACGCGCCGATCGCCACGTAGTCCGGCGCCCGCAGCACGGGCAGGCTGAACGCGCCGACCGCGAGCAGCGCGGCGATCAGGGTGGCGGCGATCAGCGGCAGCGGCGGTTCGGTCGTGGCCGTGCCCACCTCGTCCCGCTCGACCGCGCCGGCCAGGGCGGCGGTGACGGCGGCGACCGCCGCGGCGACCACCGAGCCCGCGGTGAACCAGACGCCGACCCCCGGCCCGACCACGTCGACCTGCGTCGCGGTGAAGACGGCGTCGAGCGCGCCGGCGGCGCTCAGCGGGATGGTGACGACGGCGACGGTGAAGGCGGGCCGGACGGCGGCCTTGGCCAGCAGCGCGGCGGCGAGGACGCCGGTGGCGATCGCGGCCGGCCACAGCAGGCGCGCGGCGTAGTCCGCGGGCGGCGGGAAGCCGTCGGGCAGGACCAGGTGGTCGGTCGACGCGCCGACGGCGGCCGTCGCGGCGGCGACCAGGCCGAACGCGCCCGCGATGACGTGCAGGCGACGTTGGCCGGGCAGTTCGACGTCGTGCCCTTCGGCGTCGTCGTCCTTGACGGCCCGCTGCGGCCAGGCGAGCGCGACGGCGGCGGCGAGGACCAGGAACGGACCGACGGCCGGGCCGACCGCGTCGACCGAGAAGGCCGTGGCGATCGGCGGCACGGCGGCGCCGAGCAGGACGGCGGCCAGGCCGAGCAGCCCGCCCCGGCGCGCCTCGTGGGTGGTGGCGCTGGCCGCGAGGACGGCGAGCGCGGGCGCGGCCAGGGTGAGGACGAGGCCGCCCACCATCGGCAGCGTCGGCGAGTCGACCGTCCCGCGCGCCGGGATCAGCGCGTCGGACGAGGTGAACGGCGCGGTGAACAGGCCGATGCCCGCCACGATGCCCGCCGTGGCCGGCAGCGCGAAGCTCGCGCGTTCGCTGCGCACGTCCGGTTCCGTGCCGAAGGTGGCCAACGCGCCGGCCGCGATCAGCAGCACGTGCCCGGCCGGCAGCAGCCACAGGCCGAGCACGGGCTCGGGCGGGTCGAGGCTCGCCGCGCGCATCAGCTCGGGCCGGGCGGCGTCGACCGGGTCGACGAGGAGCTGCAGGTCGGCGAGCAGCCGGCCGAGGGCGAACACGGCGGGCGCCACGAGGGCCGCCGCCGCGGTGAGCTCCTGCCCGCGCGAGAGGAAGAACGCCGCCAGGGCGGTCGGCAGCACGGCGAGCAGCGCCAGCAACGGCCAGGAGGTGAACGCGGGCGGCGCGGAGCCGTCGACCACGCCGACCGCCGGCGCCACCGCGGTGAGGAGCGAGCCCGCCAGGGCTGCCCCGACCGCCGTCCGGAGCCTCGTGCGGATCGGTGAGACCGGTTCAGCGGTTCGCATCACCGGTCGGACGCTAGCAAAACCGGGCAGGCGGCGACGGGCGACCGGTCGGGACCACCGGGGGTTGTGGACGTCGGCCGTCGGGTACTGATCGTCGGTGAGGGCATCACCTACCTCCCGCCCGGTGGGCGACGCGGTGCGGCGGCTCGTGGAGACCTGGTCGGGCCGGGTCGGCGCGGGCGTGGACGCCGGGCTGGGCGTGGCGGGCGAGGCCCTCGGCCTGGCGGGCGGCGTGCTGCGGGCCGTCGCTTCACCCGGCGGCGTGCGGGGTGTCGCCGTCGAGGCCGCCTGGCTGGCCGCGCGCACCGTCCTGTACCCGTGGGGCGTCGCGGAGGAGCGGGTGAAGCCCGAGGGGCACTACCGCACCGACCACCTGCCACCCCGCCGGCGCGGGCTCCTGGTTTCGGCCATGGACGCCGCGGGCACCCCGATCGTGTTGGTGCACGGCATCGGGGACAACCGCTCCGCCTTCGCAGTGCTGTCGGGGGCACTGCGGAGGCGTGGCTTCGGAGCGGTGCACGCCGTGAACTACAGCGTGCTGACCGCGTTGACGGGGGACGTCCGGCGGTCGGCGGCGCTGCTCGGGGAGCACGTCGAGCGGATCTGCGAGGAGACCGGATCCGACCGGGTGCACGTGGTCGGCCACTCGCTGGGCGGCCTGATCGCCCGTTATTACGTGCAACGCCTGGACGGGGACGCGCGGGTGCGCACGCTGGTCACCCTCGGCACCCCGCACCGCGGCACGCTGGCCGCCTACCTCCTGCCCACGGCGCTGACCAGGCAGTTGAGGCCCGGTTCGGACCTGCTGGCGGAGCTGGCCGAACCGTCGCGACCCTGCCGCACCCGGTTCGTCGTGTGTGGAGCGAGATGGACCAGGTGATCGTCCCGCAGCGGAACGCCCGGTTGGAGCACCCGGCGTTGGTCGTCGAGGAGCACCGGATACGTGATTCAGGTCACCTTTCGCTACCGGTTGACACACGCACCCTTCACCTCGTTGTGACGGCCATCACGCGTTCGCATGACAGTGGGGTTCGCCCCATCGTGCCTGTACGTGAGGGGTTTTCGTAGCCCGGTCATGACCCTGAGTCACGACTCATACGCGCGGATGTCCCACTGACCGCTAAACGGTCATCCTCGGCTTCGGGGATTGCCCTTAGGGGCTCCGCGCCGTTATCTTCCCCCGGTCCGTTGTCACGGTCTGGTCACAAGCAGGACGACGAGCCGGTACCCCGACCGGCTCAACCGGGATCCCCCGCCCGGTAGTCCGACCGGACTCCCCGAAGACGGAAGGCCAGGTTTTGTCTCAACACCGCTCCCCCGGCGGCCATACGAGTTCTGCTGTGCTCGAAGAAGCGGTAGACCGCGCTTCGACCCGCACGGTGAGCACGCACCGGCTTCCGCCTCCGCCCTCGGCGCTGCGCGGACGGATCGTGGTCGCCGCGGTCGCCGTCGGCGCGTTCGCCGCCGCCGGCGCAGGGCAGACGCTCCACGCGCTCGGGTCCGACTCGCCGGCCTCGGCAGACGAGGTCACCCCGCTCGCGAACTCCGCGGCCGACGGCGCCGCCGCGTTCGGCGTCGGTGGCACCGGCCCCGCCTCCCCGCAGGTCCTGCCCGTCGCCAAGACGGTCGACCCGGCGGCCGAGGCGCAGAAGCTCGTCAAGAGCCAGCACATCACCGAGACCCGCGAGGCCGAAGAGGCCGAGGCGCGGCGTCCCAAGTTCGCCCGTCCCGCCGCCGGCGACTTCACGTCCGGCTACGGCGGTCGCTGGGGCGAGATGCACTACGGCATCGACATCGCGGGCCCCATCGGCACGCCGATCCTGTCCGCCGCCGATGGTGTCGTGATCGAGGCCGGTCCGGCAAGCGGTTTTGGCCTGTGGGTCAAGGTCGAGCACGCCGACGGCTCGGTGACCGTCTACGGCCACGTGGACACCTACTCCGTGCGCAAGGGCCAGCGGGTCCTGGCGGGCGAGCAGATCGCGCGCATGGGCAACCGCGGCTTCTCCACCGGTCCGCACCTGCACTTCGAGGTCTGGAACCCGGACGGCAAGAAGATCAACCCGCTGGGCTGGCTCAACTCCAAGGGCATCAGCGTCTGAGCCGACGAGGCTCGCCACGTTCGTGGGCAAAGAGGTGGGGCCGGGCTGCTGAGCAGCCCGGCCCCTCCACTGTGCGGAACCGCCCCCCGAAGGTGATCCCCTCTTGCGGTCACCGCCCCGACGCGGCTCCCGCCCCACTGCCCACCCCCGTAGGCACCCCCTGCTCGCCGCCAAGCGGCCCTCCCCGGCCGGTTCACCCCGAATGACCCGGCCCATCCGCTTGTGACATCCCTATAGACGCACGTGCGGGATTCGGGTTGCACGGGAATTCAGCCACGTTCAGGCGAACACCGGTCGACCCTCAGGGGCCGACCGGGACACCTATATATACGTAAGGCGGCGAACTACGGCTGAGCGCGCCTCAGAGCTTCACGAGGGGCACGCCGCCGATGAGCATCAGCCGCACCGTCCCCGCGCCGCCGAAGTCGATCGTGGCGGTCGCACGGGGCCCCGAGCCGTCCACGGCCACGACCCGGCCGAGGCCGTACTTGTCGTGGCTCACCCGGTCGCCCACGTCCAGCTTCAGCGCGGGCGTGTCCTTCCAGCCCGCGTTGGTCGGTGCCGGGCGTGGCGTGCCCGACCCTCGACCGCCGCCCCACGACGTCGGCGCGGACGGCGCGGAGCGCTTGGGCTCCGTCCGCCGCCAGTCGAGCAGGTCGGCCGGGATCTCGTCCAGGAACCGCGACGCCGGGTTCGTCGACGGCTGGCCCCACGCCGAGCGCACCAGCGCCCGCGACAGGTACAGCCGCTTCTGGGCGCGCGTGATGCCCACGTAGGCCAGGCGCCGTTCCTCGGCCAGCTCCGTCGGGTCGCCGAGCGCCCGCAGGTGCGGGAAGACGCCGTCCTCCCAGCCGGTGCAGAACACCACCGGGTACTCCAGGCCCTTGGCGGTGTGCAGCGTCATCAGCGTGACCACGCCGTCGGACTCCGCGTCCGGCACCGAGTCGGCGTCCGCGACCAGCGCCACCCGCTCCAGGAACGCGGCCAGGGAGCCTTCGGCGGGAAGCTCCCCGAAATCAGGAGATGCAGCCTCGGCCGGCGTGGGGGTGTTCAAGTCGCCGAACTCGCGGGCCACCGTGACCAGCTCGTTGAGGTTCTCGACCCGGGTGTGGTCCTGCGGGTCCTCGCTGGCCTCCAGCTCGGCCCGGTAGGCGGTCTTCTCCAGCACCGCTTCGAGGATGTCGGCCACGTCGTCGCCGCGCTCGACCAGCTCGCCGAGCTCGTCCATCAGCTCGACGAACCCGGCGATCGCGTTGCGGGAACGCGGGTTGAGCAGCGGCACCTTGCCGGTCACCGCGTCGCGCAACGCCGCCGCGAAGCCGATCCGCTCGCGTTCGGCGTACATCGACACGCACGCCTCCGCGCGCTCGCCGATGCCGCGCTTGGGCACGTTCAGGATGCGCCGCAACGACACCGTGTCGTCGGGGTTGGACAACGCCCTCAGGTACGCCAGCGCGTCGCGCACCTCGCGCCGCTCGTAGAACCGGACGCCGCCAACGACCTTGTAGGGCAGGCCGAGGCGGATGAAGATCTCCTCGAACACGCGCGACTGGTTGTTGGTCCGGTAGAACACGGCGATCTCGCCGTTGTTCGCCTCGCCGCTGTCCACCAGGTGGTCGATCTCGCGCGCGACGAACGCCGCCTCGTCGTGCTCGTTGTCCGCGACGTAGCCGACGATCTTCTCGCCGTCGCCGAGGTCGCTCCACAGCCGCTTGTCCCGGCGGTCCGGGTTGCGCGAGATGACCGCGTTCGCCGCGCTCAGGATGGTCTGCGTGGACCGGTAGTTCTGCTCCAGCAGGATCGTGGTGGCCTGCGGGTAGTCGCGCTCGAACTCCACGATGTTGCGGATCGTCGCGCCGCGGAAGGCGTAGATCGACTGGTCGGCGTCGCCCACGACGCACAGCTCGCCCGGCGGCACGCCGTCCTTGCCGGTGCCGATCAGCTCGCGGACCAGCGTGTACTGCGCGTGGTTGGTGTCCTGGTACTCGTCGACCAGCACGTGCCGGAACCGGCGGTGGTAGTGCTCGGCCACGTCCGGGTGGTTCTGCAGCAGCTCGACGGTCCGCATGATCAGGTCGTCGAAGTCGAGCGAGTTCGAGTCGCCGAGCCTGCGCTGGTAGCTCTCGTAGACCTCGGCGACGCGGCGCTCCAGGTCGTTGCCCGCCCGCTCCTTGGCGGTGGCGGCGTCGACCAGCTCGTTCTTCAGGTTCGAGATGTGGATCGCGAGCGTGCGCGCCGGGTAGCGCTTGGGGTCCAGGTCGAGGTCGCGCGCCACCAGCGTGATCAGCCGGCGGGTGTCGTCGGAGTCGTAGATCGAGAAGCTGGACGACATGCCGAGGGTCTTGGCCTCGCGGCGCATGACCCGCACGCACATCGAGTGGAACGTGGACACCCACATCGAGCGGGCCCGCGCGCCGACCAGGTCGGCCACGCGTTCCTTCATCTCGGCGGCGGCCTTGTTGGTGAAGGTGATCGCCATGACCTCGCCGGGGTGCACGTCGCGCGCGGCGAGGAGGTAGGCGATGCGGCGGGTGAGCACGCGCGTCTTGCCCGAGCCCGCACCCGCCACGACCAGCAACGGGGCGCCCGCGTGCTCGACGGCCCGTCGCTGGGACGGGTTGAGGTCTTCGAGCAGCCGCGCGGACCGGGGGGAGGGGGGACTTGCGGGCAAGTCGAACAAGGCGCTCATCGCCTGTCCACGTTACCGGGTACCCCCGACAGTCCGTGGCTGTGGCATGATGAGCGGGTGCGCATGGCCCACTTCGAGTTTTTTTACGGGAACCGGACTCCGGCTCCCGTGGACCGCTAGCGCCGACAAGCCACCACGAAGCCCCGGAGTCCTCGGACCCCGGGGCTTCGCTGCTGCCAGGGCTGGGACTCCAACCAGAGTCGAGAGGTCGTCACCATGAACAGCACCGAAGCCGCACCGGACATCGACGCGTTGCGCCAGGAGATCGACCACCTGGACGCCGAGCTGCTGAGGCTCGTCAAGCGGCGGGTCGAGGTCTCCAAGATCATCGGCGCGGCCCGGATGGCCGCCGGCGGCACGCGGATCGTGCACAACCGGGAGATCGACGTGATCAACCGGTACAAGGACCTCGGCCCGGACGGTCGGGACCTGGCGATGATCCTGCTCAAGCTGGGCCGCGGCCACCTGGGCCGGTGACATGGCCGCTGCTCCGCGGACGGCGGCCCGGTCGACTTCCAGGCGACCGGGCCCCGACGCCGGAGTCGGCGAACTTCCACCCCGTGAGCGTGGACCTGGCCCGGGCCAGGTCCACGTGCACGAGCTGGG
>NZ_JBEOVG010000158.1:0-10479 GCF_040295345.1 Actinosynnema sp. NPDC002837 | reverse complement strand
GGCCGCGCGAGTGGGTTCGATCGCGCGGCCGGCGGCTCAGCGTTCTTCCTGGATGCCGGTGTACTGGTTGGGCATCACGACGCAGTACAGGCCGCCGGTCTCGTTGGTCAGGCAGTAGACCGGCCGGGTCTGGTCGGAGTTGCCCGCCTCGCGCTGCTCGCCGACCTTCTGGATGGTGATGCGTCCCGGGTCCTTGGCCGGCTCCGGCACCGGCTTGTCCCACGGGTGCCACGCCAGCAGGCCTCCACCGATACCGGCGACGAGGATCGCGGTGGCCAGCAGGCCGTGGCCGGGCCGGGATTGATCGGTCGTCGCCGGTGGCCGGGGCGGCGACGGTTGCGGCACAGGAGTTTCCGGGTGCGACATGGCGGACAGTTGAACATCATCGCGGCCTCGACCGGACAGGCGGTCACGTCCGGCGCGTGAGCCGGGGATCCGCCCGCTCGACCGGACGCGAAGCCGGCCACGCGCCCGTGGTCACCGCGCGGAGGAGCCATTCCAGCGGCCCGTAGCGGTGGCCGCGGAGCCACAGCGCGCTGAGTGCGAGCTGGACCGCGTAGATGCCGACGACGAGCCCGGCTACCGCACCGTAGGACAGCGTGCCCACCAGGCCGAACCCGTAGGCGGTGAAGACAACGCCCAAGATGGCCGATTGCAGGAGGTAGTTCGACAGCGCGACGCGGCCCGCCGGGGCGAACACGGCTGCGACGCGGGTGTCGAACAGGCGCAGCAGCGCGGCCACGTACCCGCCGGCGAGGAGTGGCGCGGTGAGGACGGTGACCCCGATCGCGAGGGTCTCGGCGCCGCTCCCCGGGTGGTTCACCGCGACGTAGGCGTAGAAGCCGGCCCCGACGAGCCCGATCGGCAAGCCGGCGCGCAGCAGCCACGACCACAGTGCCCGGTAGCGCCGAGGTTCGGCGAGCACCTGCGACTTGCCCGCCGCGAACCCGAGCAGGAACATCGCCAGGGTGCTCGGAGCCTGCACGAACACGACGAGTTCGAGCGTGCCGGGCAACTGGCGCAGGTGTTCGGCGACAACCGTCGCCGCGGTTCCCCGGTAGGCGGCCACCGTTTCGGCGACCCGCGCGGACATCACGGTGGCGTCGACCGGGGTGTGGGTGAGCACGTCGAGCACGCCCAGCAGGGTCCACACCGTGCCGCTGACGAGCAGCAGACCCACCGCGAGCCGGACCGCGCGCCTCGGGGTGGTGCCGCGCAGCGCCAGCAGGACGAGGCCGAGCACGGCGTAGGTGACGAGGATGTCGCCGTGGAACAGGAGCACGGCGTGCGCGGCGCCGATCGACGCGAGCGCGACGTGCCGGCGCAGCATCCGTGACCGGAAAGCGACGCCCCGCCGCGCGGCGGCATCCATCTGCAGCGTGAAGCTGTAGCCGAAGAGGAAGGAGAACAGCAGGTAGAACTTGGTCTCGAAGAACATCGAGACGATCCACTGGACGGCCGGGTCGCGTGCCGGATCGGCGATTCCGGAGGCGTAGTAGCCGGTCGCGAACGCCCACACGTTGACAACCAGGATGCCGAACAGCGCGAACCCGCGCAACGCGTCCAACCGCTCGATGCGGGGTTGAGTAGTCACGGCACCCTTTCATAAACCGAGTAGTCGGTCTAATATTGGGTCCCGTCACCTCCACCGTCAACCCCGCTGGTTGAATCGGCCCATGCGCACCGTCGACCCAGCCAAGCGCGAGGCGAAGCGACTCCGGATCCTGGCGGCCGCGGCGCGGTGCTTCGCGCGCAAGGGGTTCGGCCAGACCCGCACGGCCGACATCTGCGCCGAGGCGGAGATGAGCTCGGGCAACCTGTTCTACTACTTCGACAGCAAGCAGGACATCTTCGCCGCGGTCGTCGAACAGGACGGCGCCGACACCGAGGCCCTGTTCGCCGACCTGTCGACCGCCGAGCCGTGGGACGCGCTGACGACGTTCTTCGACCTGGCGGTCGGCTTGGCCGCCGACGCGGACTACGCCCGGCTCACCCTCGAGATCGCCGCCCAGGCCCACCGCGACGAACGGATCGCCGCCCTGGTCGCGTCCAACGACCGGTTGGTGCGGTCCGGCCTGGCCGACCTGGTCGACCGGGCGACCGGGGCAGGCCTGATCGACCCCGGGCTGGACCCGAGCACGACCGCCACCTGGCTCGCCGCCCTGGTGGACGGCTTGTTCAACCGCGTGGCGGTGGACGCCGGCTTCGAGCCGAAGCGCGAACGCGAGACCCTGCACCTGGTCCTCAGCCGACTCTTGCGCCACGTGGACGACGTCGAATCCTGAGTGTCCTTCGGAACCTGACGGCGCCGCGACCAAGTGGCTCCACCGCACAAGCCCACGCTGTCACCGCGCGTGATCCCGGACCCGGCCGTTCGCCGGCAACCCGAGCGCCGTTCACCGGGGCCGGGTCGCGAGTGCTCGCCCGCGTGGAGGACGCGCGCTGACGACGTCGCGGTAGCTCCGCGTGACGTGACTACGATTTCGGGGCGAGGCCGGGGAAAGGTGTGGCCCGCTCTGGTTTTCCGCGGCGGAGGGCAGGGACGTGACGCAGACGCTCACCGCGGTCGAGGTCGCGGGGCCCCACCGGTGGCGGTGGGTGCTCGGCGACCGGTCCGGGCGGGTGTTGGCCGATCACCAGGTGGACCTCGAGGTGGGCACCGCCGAGTACGAGGCGTTCTGCGACCTGGTCGGGCACCTGGACCGCCACCGGCTGCCGCACGACCCGATCGGCTCGGAGGCCGCGGCCGTCGACCGGGTCAGCGCGTGGATCAGCGAGCGGGTGTTCGGCGACGCGCTGCTGTCCCGGTTGTCGGGCTCGGTGCGGGTGGTCGTGCCCCACGACGCGGAATTCCTGCTGTCCCGGCCGCTGGAGCTGGCCCGGGTCGACGGTGTTCCGTTGGCGCGCAAGCAGATCAGCCTGGTCTACGAACCCGCCGGCCTCGACCCGCCGGACGGCAAGGAGGACGTGGCCGGCAGCGTCCGGGTGCTGGCGCTGTTCTCCGTGCCCGCCCGCTCGTCGGTCCTGGCACTGCGCCGTGAGCGGTACGAGCTGGCCCGGACCGTCCGCACGATCGCGGCGAAGTCCCGCAAGGCGATCGAGCTGCGGGTGCTGCAGTACGGCGTGACGCGGGAACGGCTCGCCGAGGCCGTCGAGGAGCACCCCGGCTGGGACGTGCTGCACGTGTCCGGCCACGGCGGGATCGGCGCGCTGGTGCTGGAGCAGGCCGACGGCGAGCCCGACGTGATCTCCACCGACGAGCTGGTCGACCTGCTGCGGCCCGCGCGCGACCGGTTGAAGCTGGCCGTGCTGTCGGCGTGCCGGTCCGGCGCGGCCGAGGCGGCGACCACGCTGCACGCGTTGGGGCTGGACGACCTGGCCGAGCAGGTCGCGCCGGACGACGGCGGCACGGCCGACCAGGTCGGCTTGGCACGTGGTCTGGTGCGGGAGCTGGGCATCACGGCGCTGGCCATGCGCTACCCCGTGGCGGACGGCTTCGCCGTCGCGCTGGCCGGTGAGCTGTACCCGAGGCTGTTCGGCGCGGGCCAGCCGGTGGACCGGGCGGTCGCGCTCGCGCTGCCCAAGGCGGTGGGCGGACGACCGACGGCCGCCGTGCCCGCCGCGTCCATCGGCACGCCGATGCTGATCGGCGCCGGGACCGTGGGCCTGTGCGTTGCGCCGCCACCGGGACGTGTCGTGCTCGACCCGTACGCCGAGCGGATGGCGTGGTTCCCGCCCGAGCCGGAGCGGTTCGTCGGCCGCACGCGGGCGTTGGTCGAGGCGAGCACCGCGCTGGCGCCGGAGAGCGGGCGCACGGGCGTGCTGTTCGTCGGCATGGTGGGCGCGGGCAAGTCCGCGTGCGCCTTGGAGTTGGCGCACCAGCACCGCGGCCGGTTCGGCGCGTTGGCGTGGTGGAAGGCGCCCGAGCACCCGGACGACTTCGGCCAGGCGTTGGTCGGCCTGGCCACCGCGCTGGAGACCCAGCTCGGCATCCCGATGCTCGACGCGGTGGCCGGCGAGGCGGAGCTGCGCCGGTTCCTGCCCCGGTTGGCGGCGGTGCTGCGCGAGGAAGTCGTGCTGCTGGTGCTGGACAACGTCGACACGCTGCTGTCGGGCGACGCGACGTGGCGGGACCCGTTGTGGGGCCTGCTGATCGAGTGCCTCACCGGTCACCGCGGCCTGTCGCGGGTCGTGCTGACCAGCCGGGTGGCGCCCGCCGACCTCGACCCGGACCTCGTGGTGGTGCTGCCCACGCACGCGCTGTCGATCGCGGAGTCGGTGTTGCTGGCCCGCGAGCTGCCGCACCTGGGCGTGCCGCTGCGCGACCAGCCCACCGCCGAACGCGCCACCGCACGTTCCGCCGAGGACCTCCACCTGGTCCGACGCGTGCTGAACGTCGCGCAGGGACACCCCGAGCTGCTCGAACTGGCCGACGTCGCCGCGGCCGAACCGGGCAGGCTCGCCGAGGCGCTGGCCGCGGCGGAGGCGGCCGGGCACGACACGCCGGTCACCGCGTTCTTCACCACGGGCGCCAGCGAGCTGGACGGTCCGCAGTTCCTGCGGCTGCTCTCGGCGTGGACGGGCACGGTGCTGGCGACGTTGCCCGCGCCCGCCCGCACGCTGGTGGAGCTGCTGGCGCACGTCGAGGAGGACGAGCGCCGGCCGTGGATCGTGCGCGTGGTGTGGCAGGAGGTCTGGCGGGAGCTGCACGGGCAGGACGCGCCGGCGCTGGAGGCGGCGCTGGCGCCGCTGATGGCCGCGGTGCTGGTGGAGGTCGAGGGCGACGACCCGACGCAGGACGTCTACCGGCTGCACCGCGGCGTCGGCGAGGCGATCCGCGCGGGCGCCGACCCGGCGTTCGGCGCGCTGGTCGACGAGAAGACGATCGAGTGCCTGGCGGCGGTGTACGAGCACGCGCACGCCGAGGAGGAGCAGGGCCGCTCCGGTGAGGTGATCGTGCTGTCCGGCCTGGCCGCCACGCCGTACCTGCTGCGCACCGGTCGGTGGGCGCAGGCGGTCGACATGCTGGAGACGGCGACCGACCGCGATGTCGCCCCGGAGACCACCAACCGGGCGATGAGCTACCTGCGCCACATGCTCGACCGCGACGAGGACGCCCGCGAACGCCCCGCCGTGACGGCCCTGTACGCCAAGCTGCTGTCCCGGACCGATCCGCAGGCGGCGGCCGTGATGTTCCTGGACCTCGTCCGGCTCGGGGTCGAGGTCGCCCGGTTCGACATCGCCTCGCTCGCCACCTCGGAGTGCGCGCGGATCTTCACCGACCACGGCGACCTCGAAGGAGCGCTGGAACTGGCGCGCGCGTTGCCCGGCTACTCCGACCTCGCCGGGTACGGCCCGTGGACGCGGGTCGCCGACACGTGCGTGGAGCTGACCGTGCTGACCAGGATGGGACGGCACCACGAGGCGGCGGCACGGGCCGTGGAGCTGGTCGAGGTGGTCGACGGGCTGGACGACGACGGCGGCGAGCCGGAACGCGCCACACCGGTGAGCGTGCGGGGCGTGGTGCTGAGCACCGCGTTGGAAGCGGTCACGCGCTTCGGCGACTGGGACGTCGCGCTGGGGCTGTGCGAGCGGATCGACGCGCTGCACGTGCGGCGTGGCGCGACCGACCACGAGCGGGCGCGGTCGCGGCTCGACACGGCCGTGGTGCTGCTGGCGCTGGGCCGCGTCGACGAGGCGGAGGACGTGCTGCGGCACAGCCAGGCCGTGTTCGAGGACGCCGACGACACCGTGCTGCTCGGCGAGGTGTTCCGGCTGCGGGCCAAGGTGCGCGACGCGCTCGGCCGGCCGGAGGACGCGCTGGCCATGGCGCGGGCGGCGTTGCGGTACTCCTACGAGAGTTCCAGCCCTTCGGTGCTGGCCGAGGGCCACGACCTGCTCGCCACCCACCTGGCCGCCACGGGCGAGCACGGGCGGGTGTGCGCGGCGCACCGCGCGGCGGCGAGCGTGCTGCGTGCCGCGTCGTCGCACGCCGAGCGCGGCACCACCGTCGTGCAGCTGTCGGACCTGCTGGAGCACGGGCCGGACCTGTTCCCCGGCTCGCTCGAGGAGATGGTGCGCACCGTCGAGCAGGTGCCCGGTGTGCGACTGGGCGTCGTGCTCGACATCCTGGTCCCGGACGACGCGGAGCTGGCCGAGCTGTTCGCCGACGTCGTCTCGGTGCCCCGGGAGAACCTGCGGATCGGTCAGGACGCCCTGGCCGACTACCGCGAGCAGCGCGAACTGCTCGTCACGGCCATCCACCAGACCGAGGAGGGCGGGCTCGACCCCGGTGTGTTCGGGGACGTGGACGAGACGAGCGCGGAGCTGTTCGCCGCGATCCTCGCCATGAGGCACCGCGACGCCGGGCAACGCCCGCGCGCAGCGCCGCCCGACGGCGAGCCGCGGCTGTTCGGCGCGCAGGTCGTGCCCGCGATGGGTGATCACCGCGGCGGCATCCGCTTCACCGACTTCGTGGAGCTGGACGGGCGGCCGTTCGCCGTCACCGCGGACGAGGAGGCCGTGCGGACGTGGGACCTGCGCACGCACCGGCAGGTCGGCGAGCCGCTCACCCGCTCCGGTCACCGCCTGCACGCGGCGGCCGTGACCACGTTGGCCGGGCGGCCGGTCGCGGTCGTGGGCCACGGGCCCGGTCTGGACGTGTGGGACCTGACCACGCGGGAGCACGTGACCGAAGTGGTGGCGCCGTACCGGTGGCGGGTGCGCGCCGCGATCTCCGCCGTGGCGTGCACGGTGTGGCAAGGGCGGGCGCTGGCCGTGACGGGCTCCTACGACTCCACCGTGCGCTTGTGGGACCTGGACCGCCGCGAGCAGGTCGGCCCGCCGCTCGCCGGCCACGACTCCGTGATCAGGGCGATCGCGTTCGGCGTCGTGGACGGGCGCCTGGTGGCGGTCAGCGGCAGCGAGGACACCACGGTCCGGGTCTGGGACGTGGAGCGGCACGAGCAGGTCGGCGTGCTGCGCGGGCACGACGACCACGTCGAGGCGGTCGCCGTCGGCGAGGTGGACGGCACGCCCGTCGCCGTCACCGGCAGCCGCGACGACACGATGCAGCTGTGGGACCTGCGCGAACACCGTGAGCTGGGTGACTACTTCGACGCGCACGAGGACCCGGTCGAGGCCGTGGCGTTCGGCGTGCTGCACGGCGCGCCGGTCGCGGTCAGCGGTGGCGACGACGAGGCGGTCCGCCTGTGGGACCTGCGGACGCGTGATCAGCTCGGCCCCGCGTTGACCGAGGGCCGGGTCGCCATGGGGATCACCGCGGTGGCCCTCGGCGAGGTGGCCGGCCGCCCGACGTTGCTGGCGGGCGACCGGGACGGGGTGCTGCGGGTGTGGGACCTCGACGTGCACCGGGAGATGGGCTTCGACGTGCCCGCGAGGTTCGCCGCCGAGCTGCCGTCGGAGTGGACCGACCCGGAGACCGGCGAGGTCTACGACCTCACCGGACCGATCGTCGACGACGGGGGTTCGCCGTGGCGCCAGGTCGACTTCGACGGCTTCGAGCCGATCCTCGCCGAGCCCGGCAGCGTCGGCGTCACGCTCAACCTCCGGGACGTGGACGACCGCTACGGCCTGACCGGCATCGTCAGCCCGCCACGTCAGCGACCGTCCGGCGAGGGCTGAAGCAGCCGGTCGTCCATCTGCCGGTGCGACACCAGCCCGGCCACGGCCGCGAGCGCGCCCGCGCCCAGGAGCACCGGCCGGGTGGCGTCGATGTCGAACGAGTGGTCCAGGAGGGTCACGGCCGTGGGGCCGACCAGGGTCACCAGCAGCGGGCCGAGGACGGTCGACAGGCCGAGGACCAGCTTCATCAGCGACTGGACCAGCGCCACCATCCGGCCGCGCATCGCGTCCTCGACCCGCGTGCCGATGATGGTGAGCCCGGTGAGGAACGCGATGCCCGCGCACGCGCCGACCACGGCCACCGCGACCAGGGCGAACCACAGGTGCGGCGCGAGTGACACGACGGCCAGGCTCACGCCCGCGCCCACGATCGTGACGCCGAACAGCCGGTTGTAGGTCAGCCGGCGGGACAGCTTCGGCGCGATCGCCATGCCCGCCGCCAGCCCGACGAAGACCGCGATGAACAACGTGCCGTAGGCGCTCTCGCCGCCGCCCAGGCTCGACGCGTAGAGCCTGGCGCTGCCGATCACCCCGCCCGCCGCGGCGAACGCGCCGGTCATGCCGATGACGAGGCCGCGCAGCAGCGGCGTCCGCCACGCGTACCGCAGGCCGTCGCGCATCATCACCAGGAAGCCCGGGCCGCCTCGCCTGCCCCGTGGCGCGGCCCGGCCGGACAGCTCCGGGATCCGCACCGCGATCAGGGCCGCGGACGACAGGTACAGCAGGCCGTTGACCACGACGGCGATCGTCGCGATGCGGAACTCCAGGTCGCCGTCCCGGACGCCCAGGTAGCCGGGGATGCCCGCGACCAGCGAGTAGAGGCTGAACCCGGTGACCGTGGTGATGCCGTAGGTCATCACCAGGCCGAGCTGGTTGGCGGTGTCGACCTGGTCCGGTCGGCGCAGCAGGTTCGGCACGGCCGAGTCCTTGGCCGGGATCCACAGCATCGCGCAGCAGCCGACCAGGAAGTTCGCCACGAACAGCCACCACGCCGTGCCGACGAACGCGATCGACAGGAACAGGCCGCCGCGGGCCAGGTCGCAGGCGACCATCACCTTGCGCCGGTCGAACCGGTCGGCCAGCACCCCGCCCAGCGGCGCGAACAGCACGCCGGGCAGCAGCTGGGTCAGGACCACCGCGCTGAGCGCGAACCCCTCCCACCCGTACCCCGCGGCCAGCTTCGTGACCAGACCGGTCAACGCCAGCAGCGACAGCCAGTCGCCGACGCTGCACAGGAACGTGACGCCCCAGAGCCGCCGGAACGGTCCGATGGACAGCACCGCCCGGACGCGGCGCGCCGTCGACGCCCCGGCCCCGTCCTCCTCGGCCACCACACCGACACCGTCGCCTTGAATGCCGCCACCCCCGCCGTAGTCGCAGATGATCAGACTAACGACGACGGGCCGGTGGCTCCCACGAGTTCCACGATCACGGCCGCCGGCGTGCCGGATCGCGCGTCGTCGCATTGGGCCGGGATGCCGTGTGACTTTCGACAAGTCGAGAAAAGTGCAGGTCACCGTGCCTCTCGAGGCCGGATTCAAGATCCTCGCGGCGGTGCGGAACCATATTGGCGACCAATGCGTCATGATCCGGTAGAGCCGAGCAACTGTGTTGGGGGTGCCACTGTGTCCGCTGCGTCCGTCGTGCCGATCCGGCCCGTCGTGGCCGTCGTGGCCGCTGTGGCCGCCGGGTCCATCGGGTCCGGGGTCGGCTGATGGCGGGCGAGAACCCCCTGGTCGAGGCGCCGCCGGCGGAGTCGGGTTCGTTCTTCAACGCGGGTACCGGTGACAACGGGTGGGCGACCGGTATTTCCATCGCGGAGTCGGCGATGGACACGTTCAACGGGATCAAGGACGGCAACTGGGTCGAGGCCGGCCTGGGCATGGTCGGGTTGGCGGCGGACGCGGCGGCGATGGCGATCGACCCGTTCGGCACGTTGTTGTCCTCGGCGGCGTCGTTCCTGATGGAGCACATGCAGCCGCTCAAGGAGATGCTGGACTGGCTGGCCGGGAACCCGCCGGTGATCGAGTCGTACTCCACGACGTGGAACAACGTCGCCGAGGAGCTCGGGAAGATCGCCGAGGAGTACGCGTCCGGGGTGCAGCGGGGCACGGAGGGGTGGACCGGGTCGGCGGCGGAGACCTACCTGGCCAATTCGGCGGTGCACGGTGACGCGCTGACGGGCGCGGCGTCGGCGGCGGGCACGGTGGGCACGGTCGTGGGCCTGATGGGCATGGTCGTGGGGTTCGTGCGGGAGATGGTGCGCGACCTGATCGCCGACCTGGTGGGCAAGCTCATCGCGTGGGTGTTGGAAGCGGTGTTCTCGCTGGGGTTCGGCACGCCGGTGATCGTGGCGCAGGCGGTGACCGCGATCTCGAAGTGGGCCGCGAAGATCGCCAAGATCATCCAGGACCTGCTCAACACCATCAAGAAGGTCTCCCCGATGCTCAAGCGTCTGGTCGAGGTCTTCGAGAAGATCATGAAGGTGGTCGGCAAACTGGCCGGCAAGGTCACGGGGCTGGACGTGCTCAGCCCCGGCAACATCAAGCCGGGTGGCTTCCTGCAGACCGGCAAGGCCGACATCGACACCCCCTCCGGCAGCCCTTCCGGCAACAGCTCTCCCGGCAACGGTGACTCGTCCACTTCGGACACCGCGGACACCGGCAACGGCAACGGCAACGGCACGCCTCCGACCACCCGTCCAGGCGACAGCACCACCACCTCCGGCACCACCACCGATCCGACGACCTCCTCGGCGTCACGGCCCGGCCGGGGCGACCCGACCGACGTGCCCACCCCGACCAGCCGCCCCGGACGCGACCCCGGCAGCCCCGA
>NZ_JBEOVG010000157.1:0-10552 GCF_040295345.1 Actinosynnema sp. NPDC002837 | reverse complement strand
TGCCCGTGCGGCGTGCCGCACGGGCAGCGCGCGGGTCAGTCGGACTTCGTGCCGTACACCCGGTCGACCTTGATCGTCACGAGCACCCGCCGGTCGGACACCATGGCCGCCCGGTACTCGTCCCAGTCGGGGTGCTCGCCCGCGGCGCGGCGGTAGTAGTCCACCAGCCCCTCGACCTCCGGGCCGTGCGGGTCCGTGCTCGGCCCGGCGATCGTGGCCGTGCCCTCGACGGTGGCCCACTTCCACCCGTCCTGGCTGGTCACCTCCAGCGCGACCCGGGGGTCGCGGCGCAGGTTCGCGACCTTGGCCGTCCCTTCCGTGGTCGACACCCGGATGACGCCCGCCTCCTGGTCGTAGGAGGGCATGATCGGGGAGAGCTGGGGACGGCCGTCGGCCTTGATCGTCGCGAGCACGCCGATCTTGCTCTGGGCGAGCAGCGCGTGCGGGTCGAATCCTGTCTCGGTCATGCACGCACCAACCTCCGGCCGACCGCCGCGTATTCCACGTTCCGCCGCACTTTCAGGTGAACTCCGTGCCCCCACCAGGATTCGAACCTGGACTGGTCGCGTTCTGAGCGCGATGCCTCTTCCGTTGGGCTACAGGGGCTTGGTGCGGTTCCGGGGATTCGAACCCCGACTGGACTGGCCCTCAACCAGACGCCTCTACCACTTGGGCTAGAACCGCGAGCGAATGCGCTCCGCGAAACGACGAAGCCGCCCGGATCGGTCTCCCGATGGGCGGCTCCCGCAGGCCTGACGCGGTCACGTCACGGCGGGGAGTCCGCAAGACCCAGCAGGAGCAGGAGCTCGTGCTGCCGCATGTCCGCCATGACTCCCGCCCTTCCGCTGTGGTGTGCGATCAGCTTGCCCCGAACCACCGGGCAGCGCAACGCTTTTATCGCACGGCCCGCACTATCCACTCAGGACAACGATCGCCCCGGCCTCCTCGGCAAGCTCGAGAGCGAGACCGCCGACGCCGCCAGGAGCAGCAGCATCGCCGTCGGGGCGAGGGCCGCCCACGGCGCGCGCTCCAGGTACGGCAGCGACTCGGCCAGCATCAGCCCCCACTCCGGCGTCGGCGGCGGCGCACCCAGGCCGAGGAAACCCAACGACGCCAGGGCCAACGCGATACCGGGCAGCCGCAGCACGGCGTGCCGCGCGACCGGACCCGCCACCGCGGGCAGCACGTGCCGGGTCAGGACCCAGGACGGCGCCGCGCCCAGCGCACGCACCGCGGCGACGTGCGTGGCCGCGCGGTTCTCCCGCACCAGCGCCGCCGCGTGGGCGGCCAGCGGCGGCCACGACACCAGGCCGACCGCGATGGACGCGCCGACCGCGCCCGGACCGACGGTCGCCGCGACCAGGATGCCCGCGATCACGGGCGGCACGGCGTTGGCGGTCTCGGCGGCGCCCTCGGCCAGGCCGGGCAGGAAGCCGAAGACCAGCGCCACCGCGAACGAGCACGCGCACACCAGCACCGTGACGCCGAGCGTGGCCGCCGCACCGTGCCCCACCCTGGCCAGCACGTCACGGCCCAGCGCGTCGGTGCCGAACGGGTGCGCCCACCCCGGCGGCGCGAGCCGGGCCGCCGCGTCCACCCGCAGCGGCTCACCCAGCAGTCCCCAGCAGACGACGACCACCGGCACCACCGCGCCCACCACGACGACCACGCGGTGCGGCAGGCCGACCGGGGCCGTCACGGGCGGTGGAGCAGGCAGGGCCGCGTCGCGCAGCGCCTGCCCGAGCATCCGCCGCCGGACACCGGCCACGAGCGCGCCGCCCACCAACCCGAGCAGCACGAGCGCGAGCACGGACCCCTGCAGCAGCGGCAGGTCCTGCGCCTCCGCGGCCCCCAGCGCGGTCCGGCCGAGGCCCGGCACGGCGAACACCACCTCCACCGCCACCGCTCCCCGGTCAGCCCCACGGCGACCAGCCCGAACTGCGGCAGCACGGCGGGCAGCGCACGACGTGCCGCGGCCCGCCCGATCACCCCCGGCGAACACCCCCACGACCGCCACAGCACGACCCAGCGCTCCTCGAACACGGCGGGCAGCGCGTCGTCCACCAGCCGGCCGAGGATGCCGCCCGCCGGCAGGCCCAGCGCCAACGCGGGCAGCACCAGGTGCTGCGGCCCCCGCCAGCCGTAGGGCGGGAACCAGCCGAGCCACACCGACAGGACCACCAGGAGCACCGTGGCCAGCAGGAACTCGGGCAACGCGGCCGGCACCGCGGCGGTGGCGCCGGTGCGCGCCCGTGCCGTCCCCCTGGCGCCGCGCACGACCGTCGACGCCGACAGCGCGGCGGCCAGCGCCAACGCCACCACCAGCGCCGCGCCCATCAGCGCCAGCGAGACGCCCAGCGCGGACAGCACGGAGGGCAGCACCTCGCCGCCACCGACCCACGACCGGCCGAGGTCGCCCCGCAGCGCGCCCGCGAGCCAGTCGCCGAACAACGCCACCGGCCCGGCGTCCAGCCCCAGTTCGCGGCGCACCGCGTCCAGCGCCTCCGCCGTCGGCTCCTGCTCGGCGGAACGGGCGCGCAGCACCGACAGCGCCGGGTCGCGCCCGGACAGCCACGGCAGCAGGCCGATCACCGCGACGACCGCGGCGAGCCCGCCGACGCGGGAGACCAGCGCGGTCACCGCAGGCGGGTCGCCGACGTGATCAGCGTGCGCTCGCGCGGGTCCTTGGCCGAGTCGACCACCGACGTCGCGTCGCCCTGGATCACGCGCTCGTGCAGCATCGGGATCGCCGCGTCGGTCCGCAGCACCGCCGCCTCGGCCGCCAGGATCGCGGCCCGCCGCTGGTCGCCCGCCCCGGTGGCGGCGGCGGTCCGCACGGCCGCGTCCACGTCACCGTCGCACAACCGGGCGATGTTGAAGGAGCCCGCGCAGGTGAAGTCCGACTGGAGGTAGGCGACGGGGTCGCCGGAGTCCAGCACGGTCGCCCGGGACAGGATGAACGCGTCGAACTTCCCGGCCAGCGCGTCCTCCTCGATGTGCGCGTACTCGCGCACGACCTGGGTGACGGTGAACCCCGCGTCCTGCAACTGCTGTTGCAGCACCGAGGCGACCTCGGGCAGCTCGGCGCGGTCGGAGAACGTGGCCAGGGTGATCGGGACGCCCTTCGGGTCGGAGGCCTTGGCGCGCTCGGCGAGCGGGGCGCGTCCGGCCGCGGCCCACGGCAGCGCGGGTCCGAGCAGCCCTCCGGCCACGTCGGCGCGGCTCTCGTAGACGCTCCGGACGATCTCGGCGGCGTCGATCGCCTCGCGTGCGGCGGCGCGCAGGCCCTGGTCCTGGAACGGTCCCGCCTTGGTGTTCAGGTACAGGGTGTTGGTGCGCGGCATCGGCACCTCGGTGATCGTCGCCTGGTCGAGCAACGCCGCCTGCGAGACCGGCACGGCTTCCGCGACGTGCGCCTCACCGCTGCGGATCGCGGCGGCACGGGCGGTGCCGTCGGGGACGAACGACACGTCGATGCCCTCGGCGGCGGCCTTCGGGCCCCAGTAGCCGTCGTAGCGGTCGAGGGTGGCGGTCGTCGTGCCGTTCACCGCGACCAGGCGGAACGGTCCGGTGCCCGTGCCGACCGGGTCGACCTTGCCGTCCGCGCGGTAAGCGCTCTCCGCGAGGATCGCCAGCTGCGGTGACGAGAGCCGTTGCGGCACCAGCGGGTCGGGTGTGCCGGTCGTGACGACGACGGTGTCCCCCGCCGCCTCGGCGGTCAGCTCGACGCCGTCGAGGATGCGCGGCTTGGGCGAGGCGGTGGTGGCGCGGGTGAGGGTGTTGGCGACGGCCGCGGCGGTCAACGCGGTGCCGTCGTGGAAGGTCACGCCCTGGCGGACGGTGAACTCCCAGGCCTGCTCCGAGATCCGCCGCCACCCGGTGGCCAGGCCGGGCCGCGCGTCGCCGTCCGCGTCGAGGGTGACCAGCGTTTCCGCGGTCGACCAGCGCGAGAGCTTGAACGCGTCGTCGCTGAACGGGGTCAGGCCCGAACGCGGCGGTTGCAGCATCGCGAGCTTGATCCGCCCGTCGGACGGTTCCGCGGCAGGGGCGAAGCAGCCGGTCAGCAGCAGGGCGCACGCCACGAGAGCGGCGGCGGAGGAGCGGTGGCGCACGGATCGTCCCAGCGTTCGGTGACAGGGCGCCGTGAACCTAACAAGATGATTATCGTTCCCAATAGCGGATGTGGGCACCGCCACGTGGGGCGGGCGTCGCGGCCTGCCTCACGTGGTCGGGCGCGCGTGACCAGGCCGAAGACGATAAGCAGCGTGACCAGCTACGGCGTCGTTCGGCGGACGACTACCATCCCCCGCATGCCGGAACCCCGGGCGCTCGCGGACCTGTCGTTCGCCGCCTACCTGGAAGACCACGACGGCGGGCGACTGGAGTCGGGTGGTGACTACAACGTCGTCCACATCGCCGACCGGGAGTTCCCCGAACCCGCCGCCGGCAACGCGCGGTTCAGCGAGTCGGCGCTGTCCGCGGTCCGGTTCACCGAGGGCACGCTGCGGCGGTCGCGGTTCAACGACGTGTGGCTGCACGGCGTCCAGGTCATCGGCACCGACCTGGCCGAAACCGGGTGGCTCGACGCGGAGGTGGTGAACAGCGCGTTCGCCGGGGTGGCGATGTTCGAGGCCGGCCTGAGCCGCGTCACGTTCTTCGGCTGCAAGCTGGTCTCGGTCAACCTGCGCGGCGCCGCGCTGCGCGAGGTCGCGTTCGTCAACTGCGTCCTGCGCGACGTGGACTTCACCGAGGCCGAGCTGACCGACGTCACGTTCCCCGGCTCGACGCTCGAAGACCTCCGGTTCGAGGGCGTGAAGCTGAAGAAGGTCGACCTGCGCGAGGCCGCCGAGCTGGGCATCCGCGACGGGTTCGCCTCGTTGCGCGGCGCGACGATCACCTCCACCCAGGCGATCGACCTCGCGCCGGCGTTCGCCCACACGCTCGGCATCGTCATCAAGGACAGCTGAGCTCCCACGGGCTCACGGCACGGGCAGGGTGATCCGGAACGTCGCGCCCGAGCCGGGTTCGGCGGCGGCCGTGACCGTGCCGCCGTGCGCCTCGACCAGGTGCCGGGTGATGGCCAGGCCCAGGCCGCTGCCGCCGGTGCTGCGGCTGCGCGACTTGTCCGCCCGCCAGAACCGCTCGAACACGTGCGGCAGGTCGTCCGGCGCGATGCCGACGCCGGTGTCGGCCACCTCGATCACGACGCCGCCGTCGAGCCGGGCCGTGACGGTCACCGCGCCACCGGCCGGCGTGTAGCGGATCGCGTTGGTGACCAGGTTCTCCACCGCCTGCCGCAGCCGCACCGGGTCGGCGACCAGGAACAGCTCCCCCTCGGTCCGCGCGGTGACGGCGACGTCGCCGTTGGCGTGCGCGGCCACCACCTGCTCGATCACGTCGGCCGCGTCGATCGGCTCCGGGTGCAGGCGCAACGTGCCCGCGTCGGCCTGCGCGAGGTCGTGCAGGTCGTCCACGAGCCGTTGCAGCACCAGGGATTCCTCCGCCAGCAACGCCACCAGCCGCTGGTCGGTCGCCGCGACGCCGTCCTGGGCCGCCTCCAGCCACCCGGTGACGTTGCTCAACGGCGTCCGCAGCTCGTGCGCGACGTCGCCGACCATCGCCTGGCGCTGCCGCTCGGTGTCGGCGAGCTTGGCCGACATGGCGTTGAACGACCTGGCCAGCTCGCCGATCTCGCCCTTGGCCGCGGTCACGCGCACCTCCCGGTCGCCCGCGCCCATCCGCTGGGTCGCGGCCGTGAGCGCGCGGATCGGCCGGACCAGGTGGTTGGCCGTCAGCCAGGACGCGAGCCCGGCCAGGGCCAGGATGCCGAGCGCCGTCCACGCGATGCGCGTGACGCCCGCCGTGGACAGGTCGACGGTCGCCGGTCGCGCACCCGTCGGTTCGGTCAGGAACAGCAGGGCGGCGGGTGCGACGTACGGCGCGAGCTGCTGCCGCCGGGCGGAGGCCAGGCACGCCGCTTCCGCGGGCGTGCTCTCCGCGGTCGGGCGCGACCAGTCGGAGCCGTCCCGCGCCAGCCACGGCGTCAAGGCCGCCTTCAGAGCCGAGGCTCCGGGACAGCCCTTGACCAGCTCGTACAGTTCGGCGCCCGCCTTGTGCTCCGTCTCCGTGGGCGTGTACAGCGCGTCCTCCACGGGGCACTCGTCGTACCGGGCCGGCGGCAGGGTGCGCGGCCCGCGCAGCACCGGGCGCCCGCTCGGCTGCACCACCACGGTCCGCCCGTCGCACGCGGCGACGGTCTCGGCCCGGGCCTGCAGGTCATGGCGTTCGGCCGGGCTGAGCTTGAACGGCCCGATCGCGCGGCGGTCGATCTCGTCCTCCACGCCCGGCTTGAGCACCGGGTTCACGTTCAGCGGGTCCACGACCACGGTCGGGTTCACCGGCAGCTGCGGCGAGCCGGCGTCACCGGAGTCCGCGATCGGCGCGCGGTCCCACGTGGTCAGCGCGATCCGCCGGCCGGTCTCGTCCGCGAGGGCGTCCACTGTGGACTGGACGTCGGCCCAGGACGGGTGGTCGGCCGCGTACCCGAGCAGCCGGTCGTAGATCGACGCGTCGGTGGCCAGCGCCTCGCCCTGCTCCTGGCGGATGCTGCCGGTGGTGGCCTGGGTGGCGAGCCAGGCGGTGACCGCGATGGACGAGCCCGCGATCAGCAGGGACACCGAGAAGATGCGGAAGAGCAGGCTCATACCAGCTTGTAGCCGATCCCGTAGACGGTCAGGAGCCGACGCGGCCGGCGTGGGTCGTGCTCGATCTTGCGGCGCAGCTTGACCACGTGCACGTCCACGGTCCGCTCGGTGGTGAAGCCGTCCTGGAGCAGCTGGCCGCGGGTGAACACCCGGTGCGGCTGGGCGGCCAGGGTCGACAGCAACCGGAACTCGGTCGGGGTCAGCACGACCGGCTCGCCGGCCAGCGTCACCTCGTGCCGGATCGGGTCGACCACGATGTCGCCGACCTTGAGCACGGCGGCGTTCGTGACGCGGGCGCGGCCGGCGCGGCGCAGGATCGTGCGGACCCGGGCGACGAGCTGGCGCGGCCGGAACGGCTTGGTCACGTAGTCGTCCGCGCCGAGGTCGAACCCCAGCAGCACCTCGTCCTCCGCCGACCGGGCGGTGAGCAGCACGATCGGCACGTCGGAGTCGGCGCGCAGCACGCGCACGACGTCCAGCCCGTCCACCGCCGGCATCATCACGTCGAGCACCAGCAGGTCCGGGTCGCGCCGGCGCGCCTCGTCGATCGCGGACCGCCCGTCGTGCACGACCACCACCGAGTGCCCGTCGTGCTCCAGGTAGCGGCGGACGAGCTCGGCCTGGTGGGGGTTGTCCTCGGCGACGAGGATGTGGGCGCACACGACCGCAGTATGCCGACCTTCACGGCCATCGAGCAGGACGACAACAGGTTCTTCACAGTTCGTCCCGATCTTGGGGAGCATGAACGTCCGCGTGGTCCTGTTCGCCTGTGGTGTCACCGCCCTGCTGTTGACGTTCGTCCAGTTCGCGGGCGAGCGCACCGCCGCCCGGTCCGCCGCGACGACCACTCAGCAGACCACGAGCGGTGTTGCGGTTCGGGCTGCTCCGAGTGTTCCGGCGGCGACTACCACCACCGCCGAGAGGGTGTACGCGTCCAGCTCGGACCTGCCCGATGGCGGCCCGATCCCGGTCGAGGGCCACGGGACGTTCCACGCTGTGCCGGGGTCGTCGCCGGTCGTCGGTGCGGGGGTCGAGCGCACGTACGCGGTGGAGGTCGAGGACGGGGTCGTGTACGACGAGCAGGGGTTCGCCGCGTTCGTGCAGGAGACGCTGTCCGACCCCCGTGGCTGGACGGCGCGCGGTGACGTCGCGTTCCGGCGGGTGACCGGGCCCGCGGCCATCCGGATCCGGCTGACCTCGCAGAGCACCGCTCGCGCGGTGTGCGGGTACGAGATCCCGGTGGACGTGTCGTGCCGCAACGGCGGCTTGGTGCACCTGAGCGCGGCGCGGTGGGTGCGCGGGGCGGTCGCGTTCGACGGCGACCTGACCGGGTACCGGCGCTATGTGGTCAACCACGAGGTGGGGCACGCGTTGGGCGAAGGCCACCGGCCGTGCGCGGCGCACGGCGGGCTCGCGCCCGTGATGATGCAGCAGACGTTCAGCACGTCGAACGACGAGGTGGCCGCCGTCATCGCGGGCGCGCCGCAGGGGGTGACGATTCCGACGGACGGCAAGGTCTGCCGCCCGAACGGCTGGCCGTTCCCCTGACGGCCGGTTGTCTTCGGTCGTACGCCGGGCGGGCGGTCCTCTTCCTGTGGCGCCGGTCTAGCGGCGGGTCGTTCCGGTGCCCTTGGGCGTGGCGCGCAGGCTGAAGTGCAGGTAAGGCGAGCCGTCCGGCAGCGTGTAGAACACCACCGGCACCCACGGCTCGTGCTCGTTGCGCCGTGCGGCGAACAACCCTTCCTCCACCGGCACGAGCACCGCGTTGGTCACCGCGTTGATGGCGGCGAGTTCGCCGATGCTCTCGCCGCGCAGGTGCAGCACGCCGTCCTGCTCGGTCACCTCGACGTCGTAGCCCTCGCGCACGTACGAACCGACGTACCGGGAGATGTCCACCTCGGGCGGCTCGGCGGGCGGCTCGAAGTCCGGCACCACGATGCCGGCGTGCTCGGCCAGCACCTCGGTGAACAACCGCTGGTAGACCTCGGCCGGCACGCCGCCGTTGGTGAGCAGCGCGATCGCCACGTTCGACTCGGGCACGACCCGCAGGAACGCCTTCTGCCCGACCGTCGCGCCGTCGTGCCCGATCACCGGACCGCCCGGCCAGTCGTAGACGATCCACCCGAGGCCCCAGCACATGCGCTGCGCCGGGCTGGCGGGCAGCTGCACGAACGGCCGGTGCATCGCGGCCACCTGCTCGGCGGGCAGGACCACCGTGCCGTCCGGCGCCCGGCCGCCGTCCAGGTGCAGCCGGGCGAAGCGGACGACGTCGGCGGCGGTGGCGTTGATCGTCCCGGCCGGGCCCGCGGACCTGGCCAGTCCCCACACGGGTGCGGGCACGGGCTCTTCGCCGGGTTCGCCGAGGTGGCCCAGGGCCGCGCGGAACCGCAGCACGTCCTCGGCCAGGGTCACCGTGCTGTGCGCGCCGATCGGGTCGAGCAGGCGTTCGCGCAGGACGTCGTCCCAGACCTGGCCGGTGAGCACCTCGATGATCCGGCCGAGCACGGTGAACCCGCTGTTGCAGTAGGACATCGTGGCGCCCGGCGGGTGGTTCTGGCCGAGATCCGCGCACGCCGCGACGTACGCGGCCACGCAGTCGTCGCCGCGACCGGTGTCGTGGAAGAAGTCGCCGTCGATGCCGCTGGTGTGCGACAGCAGTTGGCGGGTCGTCACGGTCTTGGTCGCCACGGGGTCGGCCACGGCGAACTCCGGCAGCACGGTGACCACCGGCGCGTCCAGGTCGAGCGCGCCTTCGGCCACCAGCTGCATGATCAAGGTGGCGGTGTAGAGCTTGGTGATCGAGCCGATCTGGAACAGCGAGTCCGTGGTGGCCTCGACTCCGGTGCCGCGGTGCAGCACGCCGGTCGCGCACTCGTGGATCTCGCCGTCGACGAGGATCGCCAGTGAAGCGCCAGGCACCTTGTGCGCCTCGCACAGCTCCGCCAACCGTCGCCCCCAGTGGTTGATGTCCATCGCCCGCTCCCCCCGGATGGCGCGAAACTTTGCGAAAACCCTTCGTGTTGCCATACACCGTACCGATTTCCCCGTGCCGTGGGAGGGGTTTTACGGCTATGTCAGGGGGTTGTCGTCGGTCCAGGTGTAGTCCGGGGTCCGGTAGTCGCCACACCGGGTGAGGAGCTGGTCGAGATCGTGGTCCACCAGCAGCATGTCCCGGTAGGGCGGCTTGAGGAACCCCTCCTCCACCATGTGGTCGATCATCTTGATCAGGTGCGTGAAGTAGCCGTCGACGTCGAGCAGCGCGACCGGCTTGGTGTGGAGGCCGAGCTGGGCCCACGTCCACACCTCGAACAGCTCTTCCAACGTGCCCGCGCCGCCCGGCAGGGTCACGAAGGCGTCGGCCAGCTCGGCCATCAACGCCTTGCGCTCGTGCATGGAGTCGACCACGTGGAGTTCCGTGAGATTCTCGTGGGCCACTTCCCAGTCGACGAGGCTGCGCGGGATCACCCCGATGACCGAACCGCCGGCCGCCAGCGCGCCGTCGGCCAGGGCACCCATCGTCCCGACCCGGCCGCCGCCGTAGACGACTTCGATGCCTCGTTCGGCCAACGTGCGGCCGACCTCCCGTGCCACCTCGACGTGCCTCACCCGTCCGCTGGAGGAGCCGCAGAACACGCACATCCGCATGGGCACACGGTAGGTCAAGTTACGGGTGTGCTGCGTTGGGAGCGCGTGTGTTGAGCGTTCGGGTGGGTCGAGTTGGGCGTTCGGGTGCGGTGAGTTGGGCGGCGCGGTGGTGCTGTTCGGCTCGATTTGACATGGGGCCCTTACGGGCACCCCAGGCAGGCCAAAGCCGGGCAGGCCTGGCGGGAAAAGCGTCCGCCAAGCCT